>NZ_ANKP01000268.1:0-27756 GCF_000319775.1 Cupriavidus sp. HMR-1 | reverse complement strand
CGACGTGCTGGCTGGCGCCGGTATCGACCCCGACGCGCACTTCCGCACCCGCGTGAAGCAACTGCGCGCCGCGCGCGGTCACGATGCGCCGGTGCCGCCGACGCTGGCGGCGGAGTTGCGGCCGTATCAGATCGAAGGCTTCCGCTGGATGATGTCGCTGGCAGAGGCCGGCTTTGGCGCATGCCTGGCCGATGACATGGGCCTGGGCAAGACGCTGCAGTCGCTGGCCGTGTTGCTGGCGCGGGCGGCGGGTGGCCCCGCCCTGGTTGTCGCGCCAACCTCGGTCTGCGGCAACTGGGCCGCAGAGGCGCGTCGCTTCGCCCCGGCGTTGCGGGTCCACGTCTATGCCGAGGGCGACCGCGAGGCGATCGTCGGGCAGGCCGCCGCGCACGATCTGGTGATCGTCTCGTACAACCTGCTGCAACAGGCCCGCAAGGCCTTCTGCGATCGCCCCTGGCATACGGTCGTGGCTGACGAGGCGCAGTCGTTCAAGAATCCGTCCTCGCGCCGTGCACAGGCGATGTTCGCGCTGCCGGCCCAATGCCGCATCGCGCTTTCCGGCACGCCGGTGGAGAACCGTCTTGCCGAGCTCTGGGCCGTGATGCGCTTCTGTGTGCCGGGATTGCTTGGCTCGCTGGCACGCTTCAACGAGCATTTCGCGAATCCGATCGAGCGCAGCGGCGCACGCGATCCGCGTCAGCGGCTACGGCGCATGATTGCCCCGTTCGTGTTGCGCCGGACCAAGGCGCAGGTCCTCGACGAATTGCCGCCGCGCACGGAACTGGTGATTCGCGTCACGCCCGAGCCCACGGAGGCCGCCCACTACGAGGCGTTGCGCCGGCAGGCGCTTTCCGAGGCGGAACGGGCGCTGCTGCGTCCGCGCAAGGACAAGAGGGCGCCCGCGGCCATGACCGAGCCCGAGGCGCGCATCCATGTGCTTGCCCAGTTGATGCGGATGCGCCGTGCCGCGTGCGATCCGCGGCTGGTCACGCCCGATGTAGGGCAGCCCGGCGCCAAGGTGCGGGCATTCGCCGAACTGGCGGCTACGCTGGCCGCCAACGGGCACAAGACGCTGGTCTTCAGCCAGTTCGTCGATTTCCTGCAGATGCTGCGGCAGGCGCTCGTTGACGCGGGTCTGGCGTGGCAGTACCTCGACGGCGCGACACCGGCCGGCGAGCGCACGCGACGCGTGGCGGCATTCCAGGCGGGCGAGGGCGATGTGTTCCTGATCAGCCTGAAGGCAGGCGGGTTTGGCCTGAACCTGACTGCTGCCGACTACATCGTGATTGCCGATCCCTGGTGGAACCCGGCTGCCGAGGATCAGGCGATGGGCCGCGCGCACCGCATCGGCCAGCAGCGGCCGGTCACGGTCTACCGGCTGATCGCGGCCGGCACGATCGAGGAGCGCATCGTCGATCTCCACCAGGGCAAGCGGGCGCTGGCGGACGGCGTGCTCGACGCGATGGATGGCGAGGCGATCGGACGCGATGTGCCGTTGCCCGACGTCGATGAACTGGTGGGGCTGCTGCGGCGATGAGCGATACGCCGCTCAGGCACCAAACGGTATACAAAACGGCTCCCATGCATGGTGCATCGCACCATCAATCCGCCACCTGATTTCCCCTCATTTCCCTTTTTCTGCCTTGTTGCGGTGCATCCACCCTGGCACAAATACTGCCTTGTGGTCTGTGGTGTTGTGAATATAGTATACCGATTGCTTCTCCAATCGCCCCCACAGACCGACCCACCGCCCCAAGCCTGATGGGCTCGGTCCAAGATGACAACGGAGCTACCGTGACCCTGCCAGACCTGTCTCCGGCTGACGCCGTTCAGCCCGAGGCGAGCTTTCATCCGGTTCACCAGGCGGCCGCGCAACTCGCGCGCGGCGAGACCTCCGCGCAGGCGCTGGTCGATGCCTGTCACGCGGCCTGGGCCGCCCGCAATGGCGAAATCAATGCAATGGTGCTGGCGGATTTCGAGGCCGCCCGTCACGCCGCCAGGCAGAGTGATGCGCGCCGTCGGGCCGGACAGGCGCTCGGGCCGCTCGACGGCATTCCGTTCTCGATCAAGGAGTCCTTCGACGTGGCTGGCTGGCCGACTACCTGCGGCAGCCCCGCGCGGCGCGCGCATCAGGCCGGCAGCGATGCGGTGGTGGTCGAACGGTTGCGTGCCCAGGGCGCCGTGTTGCTTGGCAAGACCAATGTGCCGCTCGGGCTGCGCGACTGGCAGAGCTACAACGCGATCTATGGCACCACGCGCAATCCGCACGACCTGTCGCGCACGCCGGGCGGGTCTTCCGGCGGCAGCGCGGCGGCGGTCTGCGCGGGCATGAGCTATTTCGATATTGGCTCGGATATCGGTTCGTCGCTGCGCAACCCGGCGCACTACTGCGGGGTGTTCTCGCACAAGAGCAGCCACGGCATCGTGCCGCTGCGCGGCCACGGCAACGCAGCGGCAGGGTTTGCCGGGCAGGACATCAACGTGGCCGGCCCCGTGGCCCGAAGTGCGTATGACCTCGAACTGATCCTGCGAGCCATCTCCGGTCCCGACGCGGCCGAATTTCCCGCCTGGAAACTTGATCTGCCGGCGTGCGATCACGCCCGGCTGGCCGATTTCCGCGTGGCCGTGCTGCCCACGCATCCGTTGGCAGAGGTCGATGCCACGGTGAGCGGCGCGATCGAGGGCCTTGGTCGCTGGCTGGCCGGGCAGGGCGCGCGCGTGGACTGGAACGTACGACCGGACTTCGATGCGGCGGCGCTTTGGCGTACCTATGTGCTGCTACTGCGTGCCACCACTTCGCTCTACATGGACGACGCGGCATTTGCCGACGCGCTCGCCAAGGCAGGCGATGCCGGCAACGACGATGACTACGCCACGCTGCAGTTCTCTGGCGCCACGCTGAGTCATCGCGACTGGCTATTGCTGCAACACGCGCGCGCCCGGTTCGCGGACGCGTGGGAGCGATTCTTCGCCGACTACGACGTGCTGCTGTGCCCGGCGGCCTCGACTACGGCGTTCCCGCTCGACGAGGCCGGCGAACCGTGGCAGCGGACGATCGACGTGAACGGCACGGCATGGCCGCTGACGTCGCAGTTGTTCTGGGCCGGCCATTCGGGGCTATGTGGATTGCCGTCCACGGTGGCGCCCATCGGTCCTGCCAGCGATGGGTTGCCAGTGGGCGTGCAGATCGTGGCACGCCGGTTTGGCGACCTGACATCGCTGCGGTTCGCGCAGCAGCTTGAGGCAGCCGGCCACGTGTTCCGCCAGCCGCGCGCCTGACACGCAAGTTCAAAACGGTAAAAGGGGAGAAAGACCATGCTGGACTGGTTCAGAGAGTTGTCGCGCGCCGAGCGCAAGGGGTTCTACGGCGCCTTCCTGGGTCATGCGGTCGACGTGTTCGACTTCATGATCTATTCGTTCCTGATTTCCACGCTGCTGGCCCAGTGGGGCATGAGCAAGTCGATGGCGGGCGCCATCGTCACGTGGACGCTGGTGTCATCACTGGTCGGCGCGATCGGCGCGGGACTGCTGGCGGACCGCTTCGGCCGCGTACGTGTGCTTCGCTGGACGATTCTGGTGTTCGCGGTGTCGTGCTTCCTGTGTGGTATCTCCACCTCGCCCGAACAGCTCATGATGTTCCGTATGCTGCAGGGGCTGGGTTTCGGCGGCGAGTCGTCGCTGTGCATGGTGCTGGTGACCGAGCTGATCCGGAATCCCGCGCACCGCGGCAAGTACTCGGGCTTCACGGCCAGCAGCTATTCGTTCGGCTGGGGTGGCGCGGCCATTGCCTACGCGATCACGTTCAACCTGTTCGAGCCGGAAGTGGCGTGGCGCGTCTGTTTCTTCCTGGGCATCCTGCCGGCGCTGGTGGTGGTGTACCTGCGTCGTAACCTGCAGGAACCTGAGGTCTTTCTCAAGAGCCGCGCGGAACGCGGCAACGTATCGGCGGCCGCCGATCTCGCGCGCGTGTTCCGGGGCCCGCTGCTGCGCAAGACCGTGCTGTGCAGCCTGCTTTCTGGCGGGATGCTGGGCGCGTACTACGCCATCGCAACATGGCTGCCGACGTTCCTGAAGACCGAGCGCGGCCTGTCGGTGTTCGGCACGAGTTCCTACCTGGCGGTGACGATCCTTGGCTCGCTGGTGGGCTACGTGGCCGGCGCGTACGCAACGGACCGCTGGGGCCGACGCCTGACCTACATGGCATTCGCGGCGGGCGCGTTCGTGATGGCGATGATCTACATGGTCATCCCGGTGTCGAACACGTCGATGCTGTTCCTCGGCTTCCCGCTCGGCGTGCTGATGCAGGGCGTGTTCTCGGGCATCGGCGCGACGATCTCCGAGTCGTATCCGAGCAGCATCCGTGCCACGGGCTATGGTGTGTCGTACAACCTCGGCCGCGTGATCGGCTCGTTCTTCCCGCTGGCGGTGGGCTGGCTCAACAGCGGCCGCACGACGCTGGCGCTGGCGATCGCGATGGTGGCGGGCGTTGGCTATGCGCTGGTGATGGTGTCCGCCGCGATGTTGCCGGAAACGTCCGGTATCGATCTGGGCCAGGCTGGTGGTGGCGATGACGGCGAGGCGAAACAGCAGGCCGCGGCCGAGCCCGTGACGGTGGCGCCGACTGCCGGACGTCCCGCCTGAAACCGGGATGTCGACGCCCGCGGATTGACCCCGAAACAACACTTTTAAGCCGCCACTTACCAGCGGCTGTCACACGCCTATAATGGCTCTTTCGCTGTCGGCCACGCACTGCGTGGCCGATGGTCCTTCAAGACGGCCAAGCCACGACAGAGGGGCTGCCGTTGCGTCTCCTCTTCACATCCAAGTCATGACACCCCGACCATTGTCCCCGGTGTGGCAGCGCCTTTGGCACCGCTTCGCCGAGGTGGAGCGCGATGCCTTTCTCGAAGGCGCGCGCTTCTTCGCCCGTTTCCAGCCAGCGATTTTTTCCTGGGGGCTGGTCACAGGGGTGGCGATGAGCAAGTCGGCGCTGACCGTGCCGGAAGCGATCGGCATGTCGCTGCTGGTCTATGCGGGGTCCGCGCAACTGGCCGTACTGCCGCTGTTCGCCGCCGGCATGCCGATCTGGACCGTGCTGCTGACCAGCGCCGTGGTCAACCTGCGCTTCGTGATCTTCAGCGCGGCGCTGCAGCCGCATTTCAGCTACCTGCCGCTATGGCGCCGGACCGTGCTCGGCTTCTTCAACGGCGACCTGCATTTCGTCTACTTCATGCAGCGCTACACCGAGCCGGGCTACGCGCCGGGCAAGGAAGGGTATTTCTGGGGCATGGCGCTCTTCAACTGCGTCACGTGGCAGGTATCGTCGATCATCGGCATCCTGCTGGCGAGCCTGTTCCCCGATAGCTGGGGGCTGGCGCTGGCCGGCATGATGGCGCTGATCCCCGTGATGGTTTCCACGATCAATTCGCGTTCGACGATGCTGGCGGTGGCGGTGTCCTCGGTGCTGGCGCTGCTGTGTTTCGACCTGCCGTACCGGCTGGGGCTGGTGGTGGCGGTTATCGGGGCAATCGCGGCGGGCATGGCCAGCGACGAGATGGCCGCTCGCGCCACGCTGCGTGGCATTCGCGCGCGCAAGTCCGCGCAACCCCAGGCCGGAGACCAGACATGAGCCACCTCGAAATCTGGATCTCGATCATCGGCATGACGCTGGTCACGATAGTGACGCGCGCGCTGTTCCTGATGGCGGGCGAGCATGTGACCGTTCCCGATCGTATCCAGCGCGCGCTGCGCTACGCGCCAGCCGCCGCGCTGGCCGCGATCATCCTGCCCGAGTTCCTGAGCTTCGAAGGGCATTTCTCGTTCTCGCCGACCAACGACAAGCTGATGGCCGGCATTGCGGCCACCGCCTGCTATCTGCTCACGAAGCGCATGGTTGGCATGATCGTCGTCGGCATGGGGGTCTACACCGCGCTGCGCCTGCTCGGCTGACCAGGCCGGCAGCGCTTGCCCCGAACGGCTACTGGGCTGCCACCGGCCTGCTACTGGCCTGCTATCTGGCGGGTTCGGCCAGCACGCTGCCCAGTCGAGTAAGCAGGTGAGCCAGTTGCGCCTGCGTGCTCGTGTTGGTCTTGGTGAAGATCGACTTGAGCTGGGACCGGCCCGTCTCGCGCTTGATGCCGAGCTGGATGCTCGCCTCCGGCAGGCCGATGCCGGTGGTCAGCAGCGCGGCGAGCCGCGTTTCCGCTGGCGTCAGACCGTAGAGGTCGCGCAGCACGGTGGGCACCGCCCGCGGCGTGCCGTGGCTTTCGTGAATCGCCACCAGCAGCGGCTGCCCGAGACATGCCGAGGACAGCGGTGTGCCCGGCGTCAGTCGCATCGCGACGATCTGGGCCTCGTGGCCGTCCGTGCTCACGGCGTGAATGGCGCCAGCCTCCAGCGGCGCGCCCGCATCGGTGAGCCCGCGCATGATTTCGTGGAACGGCTTCGAGAGCCGCCAGCCTTGTCCACCCGATGTCAGCGTGCCGTCGGCGGCGCCGTCGGCGCGTATCGGCATCAGTCGGCCGATCCACGGCTCGCCTGCCGCATTCGCCAGTAGTGGCTCGCCATCAGCCGTGAAGACGATCACGCCGAATGGCAACTGGTTCAGCAGATTGGCTGACACGCGGCCGTGCGTGCTGGCGGCCTGCGCGCGGTCGCGCATGGCCACTGCTTCGCGCAGGTGCGGAATGATCCAGTCCAGCGCGCGGGCATCGGCTTCCAGAAAACCATCGGCGCCGGCCGGGCGCTGCAGCGACAGGTAGATCTCGTGGCCGGGCTGCCGGTCGATCAGGCAGGTCATCATGGAAGCGGGTGCGACGCCGGCAATGTCCTCCTGCGGAAATGCGCCGAGGGTTGCAGCGAATCCCGTGTCGCGTCGATGAATGAACCAACCGCCCACGTTCAGCCGTTCGTTGAAGGAAAGCGTTTGCGGCGAATCGTGGGGCGTTGCCTGCGAGGCAAGGGCAGCAAGCGCTGCCGTCTGCCGCACGCGCACACTGCCGCTCGCGGGGTCGAAAACCAGGAGCGAGGCGCGCTCGCTCTGGCTGAGGTCGCATAGCGCGGACAGGCTGCGCTGCCACGCCTGCGGTTCCAGAACGCCTTGATAGAGACCACGAATGGTCTCGTGCATGTCCTCTGTCACCATCACTCGATCAACCTCCGTCGAGCGTGACGGCGAGTCGCGTCAGCAGGTGCGTCAGCTGTGCCTGGCTGGTGCAGCCGGTCTTGAGGAAGATCGCCTTGAGCTGGGTGCGCGCGGTCTCGTGCCGGATGCGCATCTGCCGGCTGGCTTCCGGCAACCCTTCACCCGTGGCCAGCCGCGCGACCAACCGGGTCTCGGCGGGTGTCAGGCCGTACAGGTTGCGCATGACCGAGTCGAGCAGCACCGACGGGGCGCCCGCCTCATGCACGACGACCAGCGCCGCGGGCGTCTGCCATGTCGAGGCAAAGGCGTGGCTGGCCGGCAAGGGCAGCACCAGGACTTCGGCCTGGCTGCCATTCGGGCCAGTGGCGCGGGCGGCCATGGCGGCCTGTGGTTTTGCGGGATCGCAGGCGCCGTGCAGCATCTCCATGAAGCTGCGCGAAAGCTGCCACTCGGTGGTCTTGCCCAACGGGTCGAGCCGGCGTGCCCAGCGTTCACCGGCCGTATTGGCCAGCAGCAGCCGCCGGTCGGGCGAATAGATGGCCACGGCGAACGCCAGTCGTTCGATCAGCCGCGTTGCCAGCGTGGTCATCGTCGACAGCGCCAGCGTGCGGTCGCGGATCGCAATCGCGCTGCGCATGTGCGGCACCACCCAGTCGAGCCGCCGCGCGTCATCGCCGCTGAAGTTGCCCTGCGCCAGCGAGCGCTGCATCGAGAAGTAAACCTCGTAGTGCGGCTGGCGCTCTACCAGGCAGGCCATGTACGAACCCAGTTCGAACTTGTGGAAGAACTCGCCATAGAACGGATGACGCGCCATGGCCTGATGGCCCAGGTCGCGCGCATCGACATACCAGGCGCCGGGCACCAGTCTGGGTGCGAACGCCTTGGCCGGGTCCATGGCCTGGAAATCGTTTTCATAGGCGAGAAACAATTCCTCGACCGGGTTGACCACCTCGTTGACGGTCACCTGATCGCGGACTGTGTCCCATACCATCATGGAGGCGTGCGTCGTGCCGGCGATTGCCGTTAACGCGCGCAGACTTTGCTGCCAGGCTGCCGGGTCCAGGATGCCCTCGTAAAGCCCCCGGATCGCGCCATGCATGGTCGCTTGATCCATTTCAGACTACCCCCTTGCATTCGCCACGCTTATTTTTGGCCTCTTGGTAACCGGGGGTGTCCCGGGTCCGCGGGTCATATTTCTTATGGTCCGGTCGCGCCGGACCTGCAGTGATGTACTAAAACCACCAGAATTGACGTGAGTGTCTGGCCATGCATACGTTTAGTACATTAAGGCGTACATTACTCCAACCCGGTTGTTGAGCGTGCAATCGGGTGCCCCCCCTTCGGTAGGGGATGTTCCGGGCTGGGCATGGCATGTGACGGATATGCCGCGAAACGGGCAGATCGCGTCGTACGGTAGTAACGATCAGGTAAAATGCCGGTTTTCCCGATTTCCACGGGCGGCGCATGTCGCCCACGTCCCGCTCTTATCGCCATGACCTCTGTCCTGCGTCTTACCGATCTCATTTCCCAAGGCAAAATCTCCGGCAAACGTGTGTTCATCCGTGCCGACCTGAACGTGCCGCAAGACGACGCAGGCAATATCACCGAAGACACCCGCATCCGCGCGTCGGTGCCGGCCATTCAGGCCTGCCTGGACGCCGGCGCGGCCGTCATGGTGACGTCGCACCTGGGCCGTCCGACCGAGGGCGAGTTCAAGCCCGAGGATTCGCTGGCCCCGATTGCCACGCGCCTGTCCGAACTGCTCGGCAAGCCGGTGAAACTGGTCCAGAACTGGGTCGACGGTGTCGAGGTGGCGCCTGGCCAGATCGTGCTGCTGGAAAACTGCCGCGTGAACAAGGGCGAGAAGAAGAACAGCGACGAGCTGGCCCAGAAGATGGCCAAGCTCTGTGACGTCTACGTGAACGACGCGTTCGGCACCGCCCACCGCGCCGAGGCCACCACCCACGGTATCGCCAAGTTCGCCCCGATCGCCTGCGCCGGCCCGCTGCTGGCCGCCGAGATCGACGCGCTGGGCCGCGCGCTGGGCCAGCCGGCGCGTCCGCTGGTGGCCATCGTGGCCGGCTCGAAGGTTTCGACCAAGCTCACCATCCTGAAGGCCCTGGCCGACAAGGTGGACAACCTGATCGTCGGCGGCGGCATCGCCAACACGTTCATGCTGGCCGCTGGCCTGAAGATCGGCAAGTCGCTGGCCGAGGCCGACCTCGTGGGTGACGCCAAGACGATCATCGACATCATGGCCGCGCGCGGCGCATCGGTGCCGATTCCCGTCGACGTGGTCTGCGCCAAGGAGTTCAGCGCCACGGCTGCGGCGACGGTCAAGGACGTCAAGGACGTTACCGACGACGACATGATCCTCGACATCGGCCCGAAGACCGCCGCGATGCTGGCCGACCAGCTCAAGGCTGCCGGCACGATCGTCTGGAACGGTCCGGTCGGCGTGTTCGAATTCGATCAGTTCGGCAACGGCACCAAGGTGCTGGCCGAAGCCATCGCCACGTCGAAGGCATTCTCGATCGCAGGTGGCGGCGACACGCTGGCCGCCATCGCCAAGTACGGCATCGCCGATCGCGTCGGGTATATCTCGACCGGTGGCGGCGCCTTCCTGGAATTCCTGGAAGGCAAGAAGCTGCCCGCATTCGAAGTGCTGGAACAGCGCGCCGCAGGCTGATGACCCGACAGGCCGGCGCGGGACACCCCCGTCCGGCCAGTTTCCAGAAAAACCAAGCGCCCCCCACCAAGGAAGCTGCCCGCATGACACGTTCCACCAAGATCGTCGCCACGATTGGCCCCGCATCCAGCACGCTGGAAGTGTTGACCCGCATGATCGGAGCAGGGGTCGATGTGGTGCGCCTGAACTTCTCGCATGGCACCGCGCAGGACCATATCGATCGCGCCGCCCTGGTGCGTGAGGCAGCGGCGGCCTGCGGGCGCGAGGTGGCCATCATGGCCGACCTGCAGGGCCCCAAGATCCGCGTGGGCAAGTTCGAGAACGGCAAGATCACGCTCAAGCCGGGCGATGCGTTCATCCTCGATTCGGCCTGCCAGATGGGCAATCAGGAGCGCGTGGGCCTGGACTACAAGGATCTGCCGCGCGATGTGGGCCCGGGCGACCTGCTCCTGCTCAACGACGGTCTGATCGTACTGGTGGTGGACCGCGTGCTCGGCAACGAGATCTTCACCACGGTGCGTATCGGTGGTGAGCTGTCCAATAACAAGGGCATCAATCGTCAGGGTGGCGGCCTGTCGGCGCCGGCGCTGACCGCCAAGGACATGGAGGACATCAAGACCGCCATGGCGCTGGGCGCGGACTACGTGGCCGTGAGCTTCCCGAAGAACGCCACCGACATGGAAATGGCCCGCCAGCTCACCAACGTGGCAGGCCAGCCGCACAACCACAAGGCGCGCATGATCGCGAAGATCGAGCGGGCCGAGGCGATTCGTCCGGGCGTGCTCGAGGAAATCCTGCTCGCGTCGGACGGCATCATGGTGGCGCGCGGCGACCTGGCCGTCGAAGTTGGCAACGCCGCCGTGCCCGCGCTGCAGAAGCGCATGATCAAGCTGGCGCGCGAGGCCAACAAGCTGACGATCACCGCCACCCAGATGATGGAGAGCATGATCGTCAACCCGGTGCCGACGCGGGCCGAAGTGTCCGACGTGGCCAACGCCGTGCTCGATGGCACCGACGCCGTGATGACGTCGGCAGAGACCGCTGCCGGCCGCTATCCGGTGGAAACGGTCGAAGCCATGGCCGCGATCTGTCTGGAAGCCGAGAAGTCGGAGGTGGTGCAGCTCGACACCGACTTCCTGAACCAGACCTTCGCGCGGATCGACCAGTCGATCGCGATGGGTGCGCTGTTCACCGCCTATCATCTAGGTGTCAAGGCGATCGCGGCGCTGACCGATTCCGGCGCCACGGCGCTGTGGATGAGCCGTCACCGCATCCATGTGCCGATCTACGCGATGACGCCGAACCTGGCGTCGCAACGCAAGATGCAGCTCTATCGCAATGTGGTGCCGCTGCCGCTGCAGTCGAGCGCGGACCGCGACGTGGCGCTTGAGCAGGCCGAGGAACTGCTGCTGTCCCAGGGCGTGGTGCAGCGCGGCGATTTCATCGTGCTGACGATCGGCGAGCCGATGGGCCAGCCCGGCGGCACGAATACGCTCAAGATCGTGAGGGTGGGCACCCGGTAGGACGCGCGCCCCATGTGGCGCGCCAGACAGACATGACCGCGCCCGATGCGCGAGCCTGTCTGGCGCAGCAACGACAAGAATTCAGAAATACCCAAAGCTATTTACATTCAGGAGTTAGACATGCCACTCGTATCCATGCGCCAGTTGCTGGACCATGCCGCCGAGAACAACTACGGTCTGCCGGCTTTCAACGTGAACAACCTCGAACAGGTTCAGGCCATCATGCAGGCCGCCGACGAGGTCAACGCCCCGGTGATCATGCAGGCATCGGCCGGCGCGCGCAAATACGCTGGCGAGCACTTCCTGCGTCACCTGATCGAAGCCGCCGTGGAAGCCTATCCGCACATCCCGGTGGTGATGCACCAGGATCACGGCCAGTCGCCGGCGATCTGCAAGGCCGCCATCGACCTGAACTTCTCGTCGGTGATGATGGATGGCTCGCTGAAGGAAGACGGCAAGACCCCGTCGGACTACGAGTACAACGTCGACGTGACCCGCAAGGTTGTGCAGATGGCCCACGCGCTGGGCGTGACCGTGGAAGGCGAACTGGGTTGCCTGGGCTCGCTGGAAACCGGTGAAGCCGGCGAGGAAGACGGCATTGGCGCCGAAGGCAAGCTCGATCACTCGATGCTGCTGACCGATCCGGAGCAGGCCGCCGACTTCGTCAAGGCCACCCAGCTCGACGCGCTGGCCATCGCCATCGGCACCTCGCACGGCGCGTACAAGTTCACGCGCAAGCCCACGGGCGACATCCTGGCCATCGGGCGCATCAAGGAAATCCACGCCCGCATTCCGAACACCCACCTGGTGATGCACGGTTCGTCGTCGGTGCCGCAGGAACTGCTGGCTGAAATCCGCCAGTTCGGTGGCGACATGAAGGAAACGTACGGCGTGCCCGTGGAGGAAATCCAGGAAGCGATCAAGTACGGCGTGCGCAAGATCAACATCGACACCGACATCCGTCTGGCGATGACCGGCGCGATCCGCCGCTTCTTCGTGGAGAACCCGAGCAAGTTCGACCCGCGCGAGTACCTGAAGCCGGCCCGCGAAGCCGCCAAGCTCGTGTGCAAGGCCCGCTACATCGCCTTCGGTTGCGAAGGCCAGGCCAGCAAGATCAAGGCCGTGTCGCTGACCGACGTTGCCCAGCAGTACAAGGCCGGCAAGCTCGCCCAGGTCGTGCAGTAAATTGTGTCGTTGCCCCGCCTGGTGCGGGGCTTTGCTACTTCATGGGGCTTCGCATCGCGCTCGAAGCCCCGCTTGTTTTTCAGCCGCAGCCGTTTTCACACCATGTCCGACGCCCTCTACGAATCCTCCATCCAGTCCCTGCCGCTGCTCGGCAAAGGCAAGGTCCGCGATAACTACGCTGTCGGCGACGACAAGCTGCTGATCGTGACCACCGACCGTCTGTCGGCCTTCGACGTGATCCTGGGCGAGCCGATTCCGGCCAAGGGCCGCGTGCTGAACCAGATGGCCAACTTCTGGTTCAAGAAGCTCGCGCACATCGTGCCGAACCATGAGACCGACGTGACCGCTGAGTCCGTGGTGGCGCCGAACGAGGTGGAGCAGGTAAAGGGCCGCGCCGTGGTGGTCAAGCGCCTGAAGCCGATCCTGGTGGAAGCGGTGGTGCGCGGCTATCTGGCCGGCAGCGGCTGGAAGGACTACCAGGCCACGGGCAAGGTGTGCGGCATCGCCCTGCCGGCCGGCCTGCAGAACGCGCAGAAGCTGCCCGAGCCGATCTTCACGCCGGCGGCCAAGGCCGAGATGGGCGAGCACGACGAGAACATCTCGTTCGATGAAGTCGAGGCCCGCATCGGCAAGGAACTGGCCGCGAAGATGCGTGACATCTCGATCCGCCTGTACAAGGAAGCCGCCGACTACGCCGCCACGCGCGGCATCATCATTGCCGACACAAAGTTCGAGTTCGGTCTGGACGAGAACGGCACGCTGACGCTGATGGACGAAGTGCTGACGGCCGATTCGTCGCGCTTCTGGCCGGCCGATTCGTATCAGGTGGGCACCAACCCGCCGTCGTTCGACAAGCAGTTCGTGCGTGACTGGCTCGAAGCCGTGCGCATCGACGGCAAGCCTTGGCCGAAGACCGCGCCGGCGCCGAAGCTGCCGGAAGACGTGGTGCAGAAGACCGCCGACAAGTACAAGGAAGCGCTGACCCGCCTGACCGGCGAAGCGCTGCAGTAAAGGCAGGAAGGGTAATTGAAGATGAGCAACGAATCGAAGCCTGTGGTTGGCGTGGTAATGGGCAGCAGTTCCGATTGGGACGTGATGCAGCACGCCGTGGCCATGCTCAAGGATTTCAACGTGCCGTTCGAAGCGCAGGTGGTATCGGCGCACCGGATGGCCGATGACATGTTCCGCTATGCCGAAGCGGCGCGTGGCCGCGGCATCCGCGCGATCATCGCCGGCGCCGGCGGTGCCGCGCACCTGCCGGGCATGATCGCCGCCAAGACCATCGTGCCGGTGTTCGGCGTGCCGGTGCCGTCAAAGTACCTGCGCGGCGAGGACTCGCTGTTGTCGATCGTGCAGATGCCGAAGGGTGTGCCCGTGGCCACCTTCGCCATCGGCGAGGCCGGCGCCGCCAACGCGGCGCTGCACGCGATCGCCACGCTGGCCACCACCGACGACGCGCTGGCCAGCGCGCTGGAAGCGTTCCGCGCCAAGCAGACCGAAGCCGCGCGCGCGATGACGCTGCCCGTATAACTTTCTGAAGTCTCACCGTAGCCTGAGCCATGCCGACCGATATCCATCCCCACCTGTCCGAAGCGCATACCCCCGAGTCGCGCGCCGAGTTCGGCGTGGACAGTCCGAACTCGCCGATCCTGCCAGGTGCCTGGCTCGGCATGCTCGGCGGCGGCCAGCTCGGCCGCATGTTCACGCACGCGGCGCAGTCGATGGGGTACCGCGTTTGCGTGCTCGATCCGGACCAGGACAGCCCGGCCGGCTCCGTGGCTGACCGGCACATCTGCGCGGCATACACCGACGATGCGGCGCTGGCTGAACTGTCCAGCCTGTGCGAGGCGGTGAGCACCGAGTTCGAGAACGTGCCGTCGATCTCGCTTGAGCGTCTGGAGGAAGCCGGCGTGTTCGTCGCGCCGCGCGGCTACTGCGTGTCGATCGCGCAGAACCGCATCGGCGAAAAGAAGTTCTTCGCCTCCTGTGCAGACCGTACCGGCGTGCCGCCGGCCCCGCACTGGGTGATCCAGCACGATGCCGACGTGGACCGGCTGCCTGATGAAGTGCTGCCGGGCATCCTGAAGACCGCGCGGATGGGCTACGACGGCAAGGGCCAGGCGCGCGTGAAGTCGCGCGAGGACGTGCGCGTCGCATGGAAGGCCATGCAGCATGTGCCGTGCGTGCTCGAGCGGATGCTGCCGCTGGCGTACGAGGTGTCGGTGCTGGCCGCGCGTGCCGCCGATGGCTCCACCGCCACGTGGCCGCTGGCCGAGAACGTGCACCGCGATGGCATCCTGTTTTCGACGACGATGCCTTCGACAAGCGTGTCGGACGATATTTCCCAACGCGCCCGCAACGCCGCGGCGACGATTGCTTCGGAAATGGGCTACGTCGGCGTGCTTTGCATTGAATTCTTCGTGCTGACCGATGGCACGCTGGTGGCCAATGAAATGGCGCCGCGCCCGCATAACTCGGGGCACATCACGATGGATGCTTGCGAGACCAGCCAGTTCGAGCAGCAGGTCCGCGCGATGGCTCGCCTGCCGCTGGGCAGCACCCGCCAGCATTCGGCCGGCAAGATGCTGAACCTGCTTGGCGACTGCTGGTTCGAGTTCGGCCTGGAGCGTACGCCCGCGTGGGATGAGGTGCTGGCACAGCCCGGCGCCAAGCTGCACCTCTACGGCAAAAACGATGCGCGCCCGTCGCGCAAGATGGGACACGTGAACTGCGTTGGCGACCACGCCGAAGCGGCTGACCGCACGTTCGATGCCGCCGCCAAGGCGCTGCATATCCCCAGCTGAAACCGGTAGTTCGCGATGTCTTCACGCATGCCCACCGCCGCGGAGCTGGAAGAAGCTGTTCGCCTGCTCGAAGCCGGCGAGCTCGTGGCCTTCCCGACCGAGACCGTCTACGGTCTCGGTGCCGATGCCGAGAATCCTGAAGCCGTGGCGCGTATCTTCGCCGCCAAGGGCCGTCCGTCGAACCATCCGGTGATCGTTCACGTGGTCGATGGCGCCGATGTCGGCTACTGGAGCGACGACGTACCCGACGCCGCGCAGAAGCTGATCGATGCGTTCTGGCCCGGTCCGCTGACGATCATCCTGAAACGCGCCGCCCACATCCCGGCAGCGGTTGCCGGTGGGCAGGACAGCATCGGTTTGCGCTGCCCGTCGCATCCGGTGGCGCAGGCGCTGCTGTCGCGCTTCCGCCGTGGCCGTGGTGGCATTGCTGCGCCATCGGCCAACAAGTTCGGCCAGGTCAGCCCGACCACGGCCGAGCATGTGCGCGACGAGTTCGGTGGATCGGTCTATGTGCTCGAAGGCGATGGCGTGGACGTTGGCATCGAATCGTCGATCGTCGATCTGTCCCGCCTGGATACGGCTGGCCCGGTGCTGCTGCGCCCGGGCGCGATCACGGCGGCGATGATGGCCGACGTGCTCGGCACCATGCCGCTACCGCCGGATGCCGCCGCGCCGCGCGCATCGGGCACGCTCAAGGCCCACTACGCGCCCCGCACCACGCTGACGCTGGCCCAGGCCGATGCCTTGCCGCAGTACCTGCATGGGCTGTCCGCCGATGGCAGGCTGGCCTGGGTGGGTCGGGCGCCTGCAACCAGCGATCCGCGCTGCACGTTCGTTGAAGCACCGGCCACGCCGGACGCTTATGCGCAGGAGCTGTACCGGCTGTTGCGCCGGCTCGACAAGGAAGGATTCCAGCGGCTGGTGTTCGAACCCTTGCCGGAGAGTCCCGAGTGGGACGGGGTGCGAGACCGGTTGGGTCGCGCCGCGGCTGCGTTCGAGGATTGCTGAGGTTAGGGGGAAGGCGGAGGAAGGCGGGGAGAGGGCCAGGCGCTCCATCCCCCACCATGCCTGTCACAAAACCCTCACCTCAAGGCGTGCCCTTATACACCCACTGCATCAACGCATCGTGCGCCTCCTGCGCTCCCGATGCGTTCGGGTGATTGATATACGCCACCACCACATAACGCTGCCCGTCGAGCGCGTCGACGTAGCCCGCCAGCGCGCGTACATCCTGTAGCGTGCCCGTCTTCAGGTAGGCATTGCCGGCCGCATTGGCGCGGGTCAGGCGATTGCGCAGCGTGCCATCCACGCCGAGGATCGGCAGGGAGTCCATCAGCACCGGCCCAACATTGCTGGCCAGTGCCTGTTGCAGCAGGCGCGCCATGTCATAAGCGCTGATCCGTTCCTCGCGCGACAATCCCGAGCCGTTCTCCAGTACCAGATCCGGCATGTCCAGCCCCTGGCGCGATAGCCAGCGCTTGATCACGCGTGTCGACTTCTCGGTGCTGGCCGGGCCGCTCCGGTCGATCTCCGCGCCAATCGTCAGGAAGAGCTGACGTGCCATCACGTTGTTCGAGAACTTGTTGATGTCGCGCACGATCTCGCCGAGCGGCTGGCCGTAGTGCCGCGCCAGCAGGAACGCGCTGCGCGGCACGGTGCCGCCGCGCAGTCCGGGCGGACGCACGAAGCGGCCACCCGCCGCCTGCCATTCGGCCACGAAGCCGCCCCAGATGAAATCGCTGTGCGAGAGTGTGGCCAGGTTGACCACGTGTTCGCCACAATCGGCGGAGTAGTTGCCGTCGAACGCGGCGACGATGGTGCCGTCTGACTGCGGCGTGATGCTTGGGTTGGCACGTGCGCGCCAGTCACCGCAACGGCCGTTGACCAGCGTCAGGCGGTTATCCACACGCAATTGCGCCAGCGCCGGCGTGACGGCCACGTCGACGGCGCGGCCGGCGGCGTCGGGCGTGATCGTGAAGGTGAGCGTCTTGAAGGCATAAAGCAGCGCATCAGGATTGACGTTGTAGGCGCGTTGCGTCTCGCCATCGATCGTGTAGCTGTTGTCCTGGGTATCCGCGAAGAAGCTGCGGTCGAGCACGAGATCGCCGTTGATGGCCGTCGCGCCAGTCGATCGCGCCGTGTTGACCAGCTTGGCCATCTCCTCGGGCACCAGCTTCGGGTCTCCCCGGCCGCGCAGATAGACGTTGCCGTTGATCACCCCGTCCGGGCCCGGCTGGCCATCGGCGTAGAGCGAAGTGAGCCAGCGATAGTCGGGCCCGAGCAATTGCAGGCCGGCGAACGTGGTGACCAGCTTCATCGTCGACGCCGGGTTCATCGGCGCCTCGGCGTTCCAGCTCACACGCGGGCGCGGCGCGCCGACCTTGATCACGTAGAAGCTTGCTGCCGACAGTGGCACATGCGCGCGGCGCAGCGCCGTGGTGACAGTGGCGGGCAGGCCGGTGCGCGCGGCGGCCGGGTCCGCGGCTTCGGCACTGACGCGCTGGACCGACGGTTTGGTGGCTTTGACGGATTTGACGGGTTTGGCCTGGGCTCCAGTCAGGCCGAAGGCGAGCAGCGCGGCCGTTGCGATAACGGGAGACAGGCTGCGGCGGAGCAGGGAGGGGCGGATTGGCATGGCGCTCATGTTAACGCATGGCCCATGCCCGATGGATGACGTGAATGCGGCCATTTTCGACCGCTTCTGGCCGCATTTTGTTGCTGAGGTCGACCGCGCGTCGCACGGTCGGATTTCCGCGGTTCCTAGTGGGCCGACGGGCAATCGGCAGGCTGGCTATCCTCCTTCGCCTTGAGGCCAGGGATCGGGAAGACCGCGTCATAGACCCAGTTGTAGACCAGCGCGTAGACCATGTAGAAGCCGGCCACGGCGATGTCCATGATGAACGCATCGAGCAGGGTCATGTCGAGGTACCACGCCACCGATGGCAGGAACACGAGCAGCAGGCCACCCTCGAACAGGATTGCGTGCAGCACGCGAATCGCCGGCGTCTTCCGGAGTTGGCCGGTGAAGCGCAGCATCCCGCGGTCGAAGAGGATGTTGTAGACGTAATTCCAGACGGCAGCGATCAGTGACGCGACCGCGCCCACCAGACCCATCTGGTGCAGCGCGTAGCCAAATACCAGGCTGGCAAGCGGGGCGAAGATCAGCAACCCGATCAGCTCGAAACCGACGGTGTGACGGATCCGGTCTGCGGTGGTGCGCATGAAGCTCTCCTTTGTGAAACGATGGAGCGCATTCTATCGGCAGGACAGCTAATCGCAAGTTGGGTAGTATCGGTTATTCCGATAGAAGGGGATTCCCCCTGCGACCGGCTTTCACCACCGTCTGCCCCCGTTTGCTTGTGGGGGAGGTGGGAAAGCCAACGAGAACGCACACCATGAGCCTGTCCCTCGAACAGTTGCAAGCCTTTGTCGCCGCGGCCGAAACCGGATCGTTCTCCGCGGCGGCCCGCCAACTTGGCAAGGCACAGTCCGTCGTCAGCGCCGCCGTCGCCAATCTGGAGATCGACCTCGGCAACGCGCTGTTCGACCGCACCGCCCGCTATCCGGTTCTGACGCCGGCCGGCGAGCGGCTGCTGGTCGAGGCGCGTGTGATTCTGGAGCGTTGCGAGCACTTTCGGGGCGTTGCCAAGAGCCTGGGCGAAGGTGTCGAGTCCCGCCTCACGCTGGCCGTCGACGAGCTATATCCGGAAGAGACCCTCGGCGTGCTGCTCGACGAGTTCTCGCAACGCTTCCCGTCGGTCGAACTCGAACTGCTGTTCCCGCTGATGGAGGACGTGAGCCGGCTGGTGCTGAGCCAGTGCGCGGACCTCGGCATCATGTGGCGCCAGGAGATCCTGCCGCCCGAACTCGGCTTCCATGCGCTGGGCTGGGTGCCGATGCCGATCATCTGCGCGCCCGACCATCCCCTTGCCGCCCAGCCGCGCGTGGACTTCGAAGAGTTGAAACGCTACCGGCAGTTGATGGTGGCCACGCGCAGCGACAGCGAGGAAAAGAAACGGCTGCGTGTGGCGGCCGAAGTCTGGTGGGTGGAAAGCCAGTGGGTGATCGTCGAACTGGTCAAGCGCAAGCTCGGCTGGGCGTTTGTGCCCTGGCACGTGGCGGCCAACTCGCCCGCCGCTGCCGGGCTGGTATCGCCGCAGCTGACCTTCCAGGATCAGGACTGGCCCGTGGCGATGGAAATCGTGTGGCACAAGCAGCGGCCGCTGGGCAAGGCGGCCACATGGTTGCGGGAGCGGGTCAGTCAGCAGCCGTTGCCGATGCCGGAGGGGCGGTAGCGCGCTGCAGCGCCGCTACCGAGTCCGCTATTGAGTCCGCTATTGAGTCCGCCACCGAGTCTGTTATTGCGCTGTCGATGCGGGCGCGGTAGCCGGCGGGGCGCTATCGGCCTTCCCCACCTCCATATCCGGTCCATGCCATCCGCCGCCAAGCGCCTTGATCAGCGTGACGGCCGCGGTGTACTGCCGCCCCATGATCGTCAATGTGGTGTTCTCCGCCGTATAGGCCGCGGTCTGTGCCGTCAGCACATCCAGCAACGCTGCGGTGCCGGCCTTGTAGCGGTTGTTGACCAGCGAAAGCGCTTCGCGTGCCGAGCGCAGCGCGTCGTTCTGGACGATCGACTCCTGTTCGAGCACGCGGGCCGAGGCGAGGTTGTCCTCGACCTCCTGGAACGCGCCCAGCACGGTCTGCCGATAGTTCGCCACGGTCTGGTCGTATTGGGCCACGGCAATCGCTGTATTGGCACGGCGCAGGCCGCCGTCGAACACGGTGCCGGCCAGACCAGCACCGATTGACCAGACGCGGTCGGGCAGGGAGAGCCAGCGCGCCAGGGTGCTGGCCGTCAGCCCGCCTGTGGCCGATAGCGAGAGCGTCGGGTAGTAGGCCGCCTCGGCCACGCCAATATTGGCGTTCGCAGATGCCATGCGCCGTTCCGCAGCCGAGATATCGGGGCGGCGTTCCAGCAACTGCGACGGCACGGCCACCGGTACGCGCGGAATCGTGTCGCGGTTGTCGACGGTCGCCACGGTCAGGTCCGCCGGGGGTTTGCCGACCAGTACCGCGATGGCATGTTCGAGCTGCTGCCGCGTGATCTGGATATCGAGTTGCTGTGCTTGCGCGGACTTGAGCTGGGTTTCCGACTGCAGCACGTCCGAGCGTTGCGCGGTGCCCGCCTTGTACTGGTTCTGCACGAGCTGCAGCGACTTCGCGTAGTCGGCCACGGTGCGGTCCAGCAGCGCGTGCTGGGCGTCCGCCACGCGCAGCAGGAAGTAGCTCTGCGCCAGCGTTGCCTGCGTGGAGAGCAGGATCGAAGCCAGGTCGGCCTCGCTGGCCTGCGCGCCGGCCTGGGCGCTTTCCACCTGCCTGCGCACGCGGCCCCACACGTCGATTTCCCAGTTGGCGGACAGCGTCAGGTTCTGGCCGTTGATGATCTGGCCATTGCTGCCCGTCGCGCCGCGCGAAACGCCGGCGTTGGCGCCGACCGTCGGGAAGTAGCCCGCGCGTGCCGCGGATAGCGATGCCGTGGCCTGGCGATACTGTGCTTCCGCCGCCTTGATGTTCTGGTTCGATATTTTGACCTGAGACATCAGCGCGTCGAGCACGGGATCGTCAAATACGCGCCACCAGTCGGGGCGCGCCATGATGTCCTGCGGCTCGGCGGTTTTCCAGTCGCCGGTCCATGCGGGCATGTCCTCGCTGGCTTCCTTGAAAGCCTTGGGCACGGGCGCATCGGGCCGCTGGTAATCAGGGCCGACCGCACAACCGGTCAGCAGGGCACAAGCCAGCGCGACGACGGTGAACGAGAATTGGCTTCGAGACATGGCAATTGCCTTCATCAGTGTTCGAGGCGCGGCGTGGTGCCGCTTGCCTGGGTGCGACGACGCTCGCGCCAGGCCTTGACCTTGAGGCGCCAGCGATCCAGCGTGAGGTAAACCACAGGCGTGGTGTACAGCGTCAGCAACTGGCTGACGAGCAGGCCGCCGACGATCGAGATACCGAGCGGCGCGCGCAGTTCGGCGCCATCGCCGCGGCCCAGTGCCAGCGGAATCGCGCCCAGCATCGCTGCCATCGTGGTCATCATGATCGGGCGGAAACGGAGCAGGCAGGCGCGGTAGATCGCGTCGCGCGGGCTCAGGCCGTCACGCCGCTCGGCGTCGATCGCGAAGTCGATCATCATGATCGCGTTCTTCTTCACGATGCCGATCAGCAGGATCACGCCGATCAGCGCGATGATGCTGAACTCGGTCTTGAACAGCAGCAGGGCCAGCAGCGCGCCCACGCCCGCCGACGGCAGCGTCGACAGGATCGTCAGCGGATGCACGTAGCTCTCGTACAGGATGCCCAGCACGATGTAGATCGTGATGATCGCCGCCAGAATCAGGATCGGCTGGCTCTTGAGCGAATCCTGGAACGCCTTGGCGCCACCCGCGAAATTGGCCTGTAACGTCTCCGGCGCGCCGATCCGCGCGAGCGCATCCTTGATCGCGTCGGTAGCCTGCGACAGCGAATAGCCTTCGGCCAGGTTGAACGAGATTGTCGACGCCGCGAACTGGCCCTGGTGGTTCACGCCGAGCGGCGTGCTGGTCGGCATCACACGCGTGAAGGCCGCGAGCGGCACGCGCTTGCCACCGCCGGTGACGACATAGACATCCTGCAGCGCGTGCGGCCCCTGCAGATACTCGGAACTGAGCTCCATCACCACGCGGTACTGATTGAGCGGGTGGTAGATCGTCGAGACCAGGCGTTGCCCGAAGGCATCGTTGAGGATCGCGTCGATCTGCTGCGCGCTGACGCCGAGCTTCGACGCGGTGTCGCGGTCGATGATCACTGACGTCTGCAGGCCCTTGTCATTGGTATCGGTGTCGACGTCCTCGATGCCCTTGATGTTCGAAATCGCCGCGCGAACCTTTGGCTCCCACTCGCGCAGCACGTCCAGGTCATCGGACTGCAGCGTGAACTGGTATTGCGAACTGCTCTGTCGCCCACCGACGCGGATATCCTGCACCGACTGCAGGAACAGGCTGGCGCCTGGCTCCTTGGCCAGCTTGCCACGCAGCCGCGCGATGATCGCATCGGCGGATTCGTTGCGCTCGGACAGCGGCTTCAACGTGACGAACATCTGTCCCGTATTGCGCTGCGAGCCGCCCGTGAAACCGACCACGTTGACCACGGCCGGGTCGGTCTGGACGATCTGGATAAAGTTGTCGAGCTTGGTGCGCATCGCCTGGAACGACGTGGCCTGGTCCGCGCGGATGAAGCCGATCAGGCGGCCCGTGTCCTGCTGCGGGAAGAAGCCCTTTGGCACGATCACGTAGAGCCAGACGTTCAGTGCCACCGTGGCCAGCAGAACGATCCAGACCAACGTGCTATGGCGCAACGCCGCGCCCAGCGTGCGTGCGTAGGCCTGCTGCATCCATGTGAAGACGTGCTCGGTCGCGTGATGAAAACGGCCCTGGGATTCTTCACGCACCGGGCGCAGCAGCCGTGCGCACATCATCGGCGTGGTGGTCAGCGACACGACCAGCGACACCAGGATGGCGACCGACAGCGTGATCGCGAACTCCTGGAACAGCCGGCCGACGATGCCACCCATCAGCAGCAGCGGGATGAACACGGCGATCAGCGAGAGACTCATCGACAGCACCGTGAAGCCGACCTCGCGCGCGCCGCGCAAGGCGGCGGCCAGCGGCTTCATGCCTTCCTCGATATGGCGCGAAATGTTCTCCAGCACCACGATCGCATCGTCGACCACAAAGCCCGTGGCGATGGTCAGCGCCATCAGCGAAAGATTGTTCAGCGAGAACCCGGCCAGGTACATCACCGAGAACGTGCCGACCAGCGATACCGGCACCGCCACACTCGGAATCAGCGTGGCCCGCACGTTGCGCAGGAACAGGAACACGACCATGACCACCAGAGCCACCGAGATGATCAGCGTCTGTTCCACCTCGCGCAGCGAGGCGCGGATGGTGGGTGTGCGGTCCATCATCACGTCCATCGAGATCGCGGCCGGGATCATCTTGCCCAACTGCGGCAGGATGTCGTTGACGCGGTCCACGGTCTCGATGATGTTGGCGCCGGGCGAGCGGTTCAGCACCAGCAGCACCGATGGCTTGCCGTTGGCAGAGCCTGCATTGCGGATGTCCTGTACCGAGTCGACCACATTGGCCACGTCCTGCAGGCGGATCGGCACCGCGAAGCCGTTTGGTCCCTTCGCGCCGTTGCTGCCGCCGGTGGCGCCCGTGGTGATCGTCGTGGTGCCGCTGCTGGTGGTGATGGTGGTCGTGGTGACGCCGTTGACGGTCTTCGTGCTGACGTTGCCGCCGGCGGCGGCGTTGGCGGTGCTGGCGATCAGTGCGCCGGCCGACGCGGACGAGTACGTGCCCGGCGTGGCGTAGCGGATGATCAGCGGCATGTAGTCCTTGGCCGCCATCGCCTGGTCGTTGGCATAGACTTGCCACGCGTTGTTGCTGTTCTCCAGCACGCCGAGCGGCCGGTTGGCGTTGGTGGCGCTGATGGTGTTGCGGACGTCTTCCAGCGAGATGCCGTACTTGTTCAGTGACGTGGGATTCAGCTCCACGCGCACGGCCGGCAGCGAGGAGCCGCCGATGGTCACCTGCCCGACACCTTCCACCTGCGAGAGCTTCTGCGCGAGGATCGTCGATGCCGCATCGTAGAGCTGGCCACGTGACATCGTCTGCGATGTCAGGCCGATGATCATGATCGGCGCGTCGGCCGGGTTGACCTTGCGATAGGTCGGGTTGTTCGGCAGGCTCGTGGGCAGCGTGGCGCGTGACGCATTGATCGCCGCCTGCACGTCGCGGGCCGCGCCGTCGATGTTGCGCGACAGGTCGAACTGCAGCGTCACGCGTGTGGAGCCGAGCGAGCTGGTCGACGTGATTTCCGTGACACCGGCAATCGTCCCCAGCGCGCGTTCGAGCGGCGTGGCCACCGTGGCGGCCATCGTCTCGGGGCTGGCGCCGGGCAGCGACGCAGACACCGAGATGGTGGGGAAGTCCACCTGCGGCAGCGGCGAGACCGGTAGCAGCCGGAACGCCGCGATGCCCGCCAGCAGAATGCCGATGGTCAGCAGCGCGGTGGCAACCGGGCGATGGATGAAGGTGGCCGACAGGTTCATCAGACGTTCGGCTCCTGCGGACGGTGCGACGGCTGGCCGCCATCTTCTCCGGTGCCGCCTTCATCGGGGTCGCCAAAGCGGTTGCGGCGCCAGGCCTTCAGGCGGATCGCGACGCGGTCGAACGCCAGGTAGATCACCGGCGTGGTGAACAGCGTCAGCACCTGGCTGACGAGCAGGCCACCCACCATCGTGATACCCAGCGGACGGCGCAGTTCCGAGCCGATGCCCGTGCCGAGCATCATCGGCAACGCAGCCAGCAGTGCGGCCATCGTGGTCATCAGGATCGGGCGGAAGCGCAGCAGGCAGGCCTGGAAGATCGCATCGCGCGGCTTCATGCCGCCTTCGCGTTCGGCCTCGAGCGCGAAGTCGATCATCATGATCGCGTTCTTCTTCACGATACCGATCAGCAGGATGATGCCGATGATCGCGATGATGCCGATATCCTGCCCCGACACCAGCAGCGCCAGCAGGGCGCCGACGGCGGCCGACGGCAGCGTCGAGAGGATGGTTACCGGATGGATCGTGCTTTCATACAGCACACCGAGCACGATGTACATCGTGACCACAGCGGCCAGGATTAGCCACAGCGTGTTGGAGAGCGACGCGCGGAAGGCCAGGGCGGCGCCCTGGAACTCGGTGGCCATCGAGATCGGCAGGCCAATCTCGCTCTCGACCTTGGTGATCTTGTCCACCGCCGCGCCAAGCGATTCGCCCGGCGCGAGGTTGAAAGAGATCGTCGCGGACGGGAACTGGCCCTGGTGATTGATCACGAGCGGGCCGGTGCGCTCCGAGATGTGCGCGATCGACCCGAGCGGCACCTGGCCGCCAGACGACGACGGCAGGCGCAGCGCGGACAGCGACTCCGGGCTCACCCGGAACTGCGGCATCGTTTCCAGCACCACGCGATACTGGCTCGACTGGGTGAAGATCGTCGAGACCAGCCGCTGGCCGAACGCGCTGTAGAGCGCGCTGTCGATGACCGCGGTGGTGATGCCGAAACGCGCGGCGGCGTCGCGGTCGATCTCCACGTAGGCGCGCAGGCCGTTGTTCTGCTGGTCGCTGGCCACGTCGCGCAGTTCCGGCTCCTGCTTCAGCCGCTCGATCAGTTTCGGTACCCATTCGGCCAGCACGGCCGGATCCGGGTCCTCGACGGTGAACTGGTATTGCGTGCGAGCCACGCGGTCCTCGATTGTCAGGTCCTGCACCGGCTGCATGTACAGCGCCACGCCGCCAAGTTTCTGCACCGAGGCCTGCAGCCGGTCGGTCACGACTTCCATCGAGTCGCGTTCGTCCTTCGGCTTCAGGTTGATGATCATGCGGCCCGCGTTGATCGTCGTGTTGGTGCCGTCGACACCAATGAACGACGACACGCTTTCGACGGCGGGATCTTCAAGAATCACCTTCTGCACCGCCTCCTGCTTGCGGCCCATCGACTGGAACGAACTGGTCTGCGAGGCTTCGGTGATCGCCTGGATCATGCCCGTGTCCTGCACCGGGAAGAAGCCCTTGGGCACCACCACGTAGAGAAGGCCGGTCAGCACCAGCGTGCCCACGGCGACGAGCAGCGTGGCCGTCTGGCGTCCGAGCACCCAGTTCAGCGCGCGGCCATATTGTTCGATCACGCTGTCGAAGAAGCGGCCCGTGACCACGTGGAAGCGGGACATTTCGCTCTCCGGCACGTGACGCAGCAGGCGCGCGCACATCATCGGCGTCAGCGTCAGGGAGACCACTGCGGAGATCAGGATCGACACGGCGAGCGTGACAGCGAACTCGCGGAACAGGCGGCCGACCACGTCGCCCATGAACAGCAGCGGAATCAGCACGGCCACCAGCGAGAACGTCAGCGAGATGATGGTGAAGCCGATCTGTTTCGAGCCCTTCAGCGCCGCTTCCATCGGCGGATCGCCTTCCTCGATGTAGCGCATGATGTTCTCGATCATCACGATGGCGTCGTCCACCACGAAGCCGGTGGCGATGGTCAGCGCCATCAGCGTGAGGTTGTTGATCGAGAAGCCGGCCATGTACATCACGCCGAACGTGCCCACCAGCGACAGCGGCACCGCCACGCCCGGGATGATCGTGGCGGACAGGTTGCGCAGGAAGATGAAGATCACCATCACCACCAGCGCGACGGCCAGCAGCAGTTCGAACTCGACGTCCTTGACCGAGGCGCGGATCGTGGTGGTGCGGTCGGTCAGCTGCTGCACCTGCACGGAGGCCGGCAGCGACGCCCGCAACTGCGGCATCAGCGTCTTGATGCGGTCGACCACCTCGATCACATTGGCGCCGGGCTGGCGCTGGATGTTCAGCACGATGGCCGGCTTGGCGTTGGCCCATGCGGCCAGGCGGCTGTTTTCGGCCGCATCGACGATGTCGGCCACGTCGGTGATGCGGATCGGCGCGCCGTTCTGGTAGCCGATGATGATCTGCTTGTACTCGTCGGCCGACCTGAGCTGGTCGTTGGCGTCGATCGTCGACGCGCGCGCGGGGCCGTCGAAACTGCCCTTGGCGCCGTTCACGTTCGCATTGCCGATGGCGGTGCGCAGGTCGTCGATCGACATGCCGAGGTTGGCCAGCGCCGTCGGGTTGGCCTGGATGCGCACGGCGGGGCGCTGGCCCCCGCTGATCGTGACCAGACCCACGCCCTGGATCTGCGAGATCTTGGCGGCCACGCGCGTGTCGACCATGTCCTGCAGCTTGGGCAGCGGCAGTGTGTCGGACGTCATCGCCAGCGTCATGATCGGCGCGTCGGCCGGGTTGACCTTGCTGTAGATCGGCGGCATTGGCAGGTCAGCCGGGAGCAGGTTGCTGCCCGCGTTGATGGCGGCCTGCACTTCCTGTTCGGCCACGTCGAGCGACAGTGTCAGCTCGAACTGCAGCGTGATCACCGATGCGCCGCCGGAGGAGGACGACGACATCTGCTTGAGGCCAGGCATCTGGCCAAACTGGCGTTCCAGCGGTGCGGTGACCGACGAGGTCATCACATCGGGGCTGGCGCCGGGGTAGAGCGTGGTGACCTGGATGGTTGGGTAGTCCACCTCGGGCAGGGCCGAGAGCGGCAGCAGCCGGAATGCGACCAGCCCCGACAGCAGGATGGCCACCATCAGCAGCGCCGTGGCGACTGGCCGCTCGATAAAGATGCGTGAGGGATTCATGCCGCTCCTCGACTCCTCGCCTTACGGCTGTGCCTGCTGCGGGCCCGTGCCCGAGCCATGGGCGCCGCTGGCTGCCCGCGCCCCGCTGGCACCATGGGCGCC
>NZ_ANKP01000267.1:0-18283 GCF_000319775.1 Cupriavidus sp. HMR-1 | reverse complement strand
TTAGAGGCGCTATCAAAATGAAGCGAAGCGGTTCTGGCTAGGCGCGCGGCCGCAGACAGTACAAGTGGTACGGCAAGGCCGCGCAACGACGCCAGAATCGTTTTGATAGCGCCTCTTAGTCCCAAACCGGAGCCAGGCCCTCAGGGCTGACTTCACGGCCGTTGCGTTCCAGCGAGGCGATCAGCGCCATGTCGTCGGCGTCGAGCTTCAGGTCGCGCGCCAGCAGGTTGCTGGCCAGGTTCTCGCGCCTGGTCGACGACGGAATCACCGCGTAGCCGAGTTGCAGCGCCCATGCCAACGCCACCTGCGCCACGGTGGCGTGGTGCTTCGCGGCAATCTGCGCCAGCACCGGGTCCTTCAGCACCTTGCCGTAGGCCAGCGTCATGTACGACGTGACGGCGATACCCTGTTCCTTCAGGAACGCGGTGAGCTTGCGGCTCTGCAGATAGGGGCTCAGTTCGATCTGGTTGGTGGCGATCTCGCCCTTGCCAACGGCCTCGATCGCCTGGCGGGTCAGTTCGATATTGAAGTTGGACACACCGATCTGGCGCGTCAGCCCGAGCGCCTTGGCTTCGGCAAGCGCGGCCATGTACTCGGACAGCGCCACGCCGTTGCCCGGCGCCGGCCAGTGAATCAGCGTCAGGTCGACGTAGTCAGTGCGCAGCTTGTCCAGGCTTTCGCGCAGGCTCGGCACCAGCTTGTCGGCGGCGTAGTTCGCCGTCCAGATCTTGGTGGTCACGAACAGTTCATCGCGCTTCACACCGCTATCCGCAATGGCCTGGCCGACATCGGCCTCGTTGCCGTAGATCTGCGCGGTGTCGATGGCGCGGTAGCCAACGTCCAGCGCATTGCGCACCGAGTCCACAACGACCTGGCCAGTCAGGCGGAAGGTACCAACGCCAAACGAAGGAATGCTCATGGTGTAACTCCTGTGAAGGTTCATGCAATCTCGATGGACGAAGTTTGCCGCCCTTATCTTTGCGGATAAAGCCGTGTATAAATGAAATTCATTTGAATTTTGATCAACAATGAAAACCACCATCGACGAACTGCTGGCCTTTGCCGCGGTAGTGGACACCGGCTCGATCACGGCGGCGGCTGAACAACTGGGGCTGACGATCTCGGCCACCAGCCGGACCTTGAGCCGTCTGGAGGAGAAGCTGAAGACCACGCTGCTGCGACGAACCACGCGGCGGCTGGAACTGACCGAGGAAGGCGCCGCCTTCCTGGAGCACGCGCGCGCGATCCTGGCGATGGTCGACGAAGCGGAAGAACAGATGGCCGCACGGCAGATGCGACCCGTCGGGCGCTTGCGGGTGGACGCGGCCACGCCGTTCATGCTGCACGTGATCGTGCCGCTGGTGGCGGG
Organism: Cupriavidus sp. HMR-1; assembly: GCF_000319775.1. Classification (NCBI taxonomy): domain Bacteria; kingdom Pseudomonadati; phylum Pseudomonadota; class Betaproteobacteria; order Burkholderiales; family Burkholderiaceae; genus Cupriavidus; species Cupriavidus sp. HMR-1. The sequence goes on along the minus strand of NZ_ANKP01000267.1, from coordinate 16,914 downwards.
ATTCCGCGCCAGCTACCCCGAGGTGGAACTGGAACTGAACTCGAACGAAGGCTTCATCGACCTGATCGAGAAACGAACCGACGTGGCGTTCCGCATCGGCCAGTTGAAGGACTCGACGCTGCATGCGCGACCGATCGGTATCAGTCAGATCCGCGTGCTGGCCAGCCCGGAGTATCTGAAACGCCACGGCACGCCCACCAAGCCGGCGCAACTCGCGCAACATGCGCTGCTGGGCTTTACCCAGCCTGAATCACTGAACGACTGGCCGCTGCGCGACGACGCCGGTGGCGTCGTGCACATCAAGCCGACGATTGCATCGTCGAGCGGCGAAACGCTCAGGAGCCTGGCGCTGGCGGGCCAGGGAATCGTCTGCCTGTCGGACTTCATGACGCTCGAGGACCGGCAGAGCGGGCGGCTGGTGCAGCTGTTTGCGAAGCAAACCCTGGACGCGCGCCAGCCGATCAACGCGGTCTACTATCGCAACACCGCGCTGGCGTCACGGATCACCTGCTTTCTCGACCATGTGGTCAAAACACTGGGCAAGCAGCCGTTCGAACGGTAGGCGAATCCGTCCCGTGTGGGCACGCTCCATACTTGATGCGGAATCAAAAGTATTTGACCAATACCGGTCTTAATCTGCAAAGATAAACCGGGCAGACTGCGATCCATCGAAAATCCATCGTGGATCGCAGCCAAATGTCCCAACTGTCCAAGCCCTTCGCCATGGGCGAGCGCACGCTCTCCAGCCGCATCGCCGTGGCGCCGCTGACGCGCCCCCACGCCGAGCCGTTTGTCGCCAACCAAGATCTGGTAGCCCACCTGGCGCACAACTGGCCGCGCAGCGTTGCACCGCGCGCCTTCCACGACGTTCTGAGGGGCCTGCCACGATGAAATCGAACACCGCACTGCTCGCCCTCGCCATCGGCGCATTCGGGATCGGCACCACCGAGTTCACGCCGATGGGCTTGCTCCCGGTCATTGCCGAAGGCGTCAACGTCAGCATTCCCACCGCGGGGATGCTGATCACCGCCTACGCCATTGGCGTGATGGTCGGCGCGCCCGTGATGACGCTGCTGTTCAGCCGATTCGGCAAGCGCACCGCGCTGATGGCGCTGATGGCAATCTTCACCATTGGCAACCTGCTGTCGGCACTGGCACCGGGATACGGCACGCTGCTCGCGTCCCGCCTGGTGACCAGCCTCAACCACGGCGCATTCTTCGGCCTGGGCTCGGTCGTGGCCGCAAGCGTGGTGCCGAAGGAGAAGCAGGCCAGCGCCGTGGCAACGATGTTCATGGGCCTGACCATCGCCAATATCGGCGGTGTGCCAGCCGCCACGTGGATCGGTCAGCAGGTTGGCTGGCGCCTGGCGTTCGCTGGCACGGCCGCGCTCGGGCTGGTTGCGATCGCCGCGCTCTGGCTCGCCTTGCCCAAGGGCGAGCGCGGTACACGGCCGAACGTGCGACGCGAGCTGACCGTGCTCACCCACCCGACCGTGCTGCTGGCCATGGCGACGACCGTGCTCGGCGCGGGCGCGATGTTCACGCTCTACACCTATGTGGCGCCGATGCTCGCCACGCTGACTGGCGCATCCGACAACTTCGTTGCGTTGGGTCTGGTACTGATCGGCGTGGGCTTCACGATCGGCAATCACCTTGGCGGCAAGCTTGCCGACCGCTCGCTGGACGGCGCGACGACGACCTTCCTGGCCGCACTCGCCGTCATCATGCTCGTACTGCCGTTCGCGCTGCAAAGCCATGTCGGCGCGGCAATCGGCCTGCTGGTCTGGGGCGCGGCAGCCTTCGCCGTGGTGCCGCCGCTGCAGATGCGCGTGATGGAAGCCGCTGCGGAAGCGCCCGGACTCGCGTCGTCGATCAACGTCGGCGCCTTCAATCTCGGCAATGCGGTGGGCGCCGCGCTCGGCGGCGGTGTCATCAGCCTCGGACTCGGCTACGCCGTCGTACCGGTAGCAGGTGGCCTGCTGGCGGCATCGGGCGTGCTGCTCGTGTGGCTCGGCCGTGCCAGCAAGCGCGCCGCGCAGCCTGTGAAGGCATAACGCGCCGCTGGCACGAGCTTGGACAGCGCCACAGGCTACAGTTGTCCGCGCTATGCGCCTGCCGTGTCCGTGGCAGGCGCGAGCCGCAGCACGCAGTCGACGCCGACCACGCCATTGGCGCGCACGAACAACGGGTTGATTTCAGCCTCGGCAACCGTGACGCCCTGCACAGCGGCCAGACGCGAGAATCGGACGATCGCGTCAGCCAGCGCATCTACGTCGCCCCGGGGCAACCCACGGAAGCCGCGAATCAGGCGCGTCGTGCGGACCTCCTCGATCATCTGCATGGCCTCTGCCGGCGTCACCGGCGCGGGGCGCAGACTGACATCCCGGTGAAGTTCGGCAGTGATACCGCCGGCGCTGAGCATGACCATCGGCCCCACCAGCGGGTCGTCGCGGAAGCCCAGCATCAACTCCAGCAAACGATCTTCCATGCGCTGGACCAGAATGCCGTCGATGCGCGCGGCGGGCGCGCCGCGGCGCGCATTGTCCATCAGGCGTTCGGCGGCGGCGGCCAGTTCCGCGTTGTCGCGCACGCCAACTTGCACACCACCGATCTCGGTCTTGTGCAGGATGTCGCGCGAGCAGATCTTGGCCACTACCGGGTACGGCACGGCGTGCTGCAGCGCCCCTTCGGTCACCAGTTCCGCCGTCGCGATCGGCACGCCCAGCGCACCAAACACCGTCGCTGCCTCAAGCTCAGAGAGATCGCCCCGCGTCGGCAAGCCAGCCGGCCACTGCACGGGCAGACAGGATTCGGACGCGTCTTCGCCGACATGCGCGCCTCGGAACAGGCACGCCAGCGCATCGGCACAGCTCTCCGGCGTGCGGAATGCCGGCACCCCCGCCGCCTGCAGCAATTGCAGGGACTCCGGTGCTTCCGGAGCCAGGAACGACAGCAGCGGTTTGCTGCCGACGCCTGCAGCCTCGACGATCGGCTTGACCGCAAGCTGAGGATGAAACTGCGCTGACGAGCCCACCACGCACAGCACGGCGTCACACCAGTCACTCAGCCGCATCTGCTCGACCAGATCCCGGTACTGGGCGCTTGTAGCCGCCAGCGTCAGGTCAATGATCGGTGTCTGGCGAATCTTCACGCCGCGCTCGGCCATATGCGCGACGAACGATGCGGGCGGTGGCACCGCTTCCACGTCGGCCAGGCCCAGCCGGTCCACCACGGTAGCCGCGCCACCGCCCGTGGTGGTCACCACAGCCACGCGCGGCGCACGGGTCAGCGCCGGCACATGGCTTGCGTAGCGCAACGCCAGCGGTGCGGCTTCGAACAGCGTTTCAAGCAATTCCACGCGCATCGCGCCATGCTTGCGCAGGAAGGCATCGACCGCTGCATCGTTGCCAGCCAGTGCCCCCGTGTGCGATTGCGCAAGCGCCTCACCCTGCTCGGAGCGACCTAGCTTGTAGACCAGCACCGGCTTGCCGGCAGCACGCGCGCGGCGGAGTGCGGGGCCCAGCACCGCCGCATCGCGAATCGTTTCGAGGAACAGCAGGATGACTTCGGTAGCCGCGTCGTCGACGAGCAGGTCCACCAGCTCACCCACGCCGATGTCGCTTTCGTTGCCGACCGAAACCAGCTTGGCAAACCCGAGCCCACGCGCCGCGCCGCGCGACAACAGCGCGCCCAGCATGGAGCCGCTTTGGGAGATCACGCTGACAGGACCGCGATGGAGCGTGTCCATCTCCAGCACGGCGTTGACGGAAAGCACGGCGCCGCTGTGCACGTCGACCACGCCGATGCTGTTCGGCCCCAGCAGCCGCACGCCCAGTTCACGTGCCCGCGCCGCCAGCGCCTGCTGGGCGGCCATGCCAGCCTCGCCCACCTCGGCGAAGCCGTCCGAGAAGACCGTCACCACACGCGCGCCACGCGCGGCGGATTGTTCAAGTGCCTCGGCCACCTGCGCGCCCGGCACCATCACAAACGCGTGGTCGATCGCGGCTGGCAGCGCCGCGACGCTGGGATACGCCTGAAGGCCCATCACCTCGCTACGCCCGGCGTTGACGGGGAACACGCGCCCCTGGAAGCCGTGCTTGCGCATGAAGCGCAGTGGTCGCGCCGTATTCTTCTTTTCGTCGGCCGAGGCGCCTACGAGCGCGACAGCATCGGGGGTGAACAGTGCCCGGGCCAGTTGTTCGCGCGTGATCCGTTCGGTGGATCGCTTCGTGTCGTGATCGACGCTAGTCATGGTGTTTCGTGGAGAAGATTGGAATTCGGGGAAAGTCAGCCCACCTGGAGCTTGTCCAGGGCCAGCGAGCGCAAGGGCCGGTCGTCCAGGCGCCAGAGCGCGTCGAGCAAACGGGCGGCGTGCACGGAGCCGAGCGCGGGGGCGCTCAGTTCCATGAACTTGTCGCCAAGCGTCGCGTCGTCAAGCGGGGCTTCCGGGTCACCAAGGCGATATGGCGCGAAGTGCGCGTGACGGCTGCCATCGGTCATCTCGATTTCCACCCGCGCCGCGCGCTGCTTCGGGAAGGCGGCAGTCAGTTCGGGATCGGCCGTCAGCCGGATCTTGCTCATCAATGCGCGGATGGATGCGTCAGCCAGCCTGGCCGGTTCAAACGCGTCAAGCCGAACCGCGCCATGCAGAATGCCGTGCGCCACCACATAGGGCAGGCTGAAGCGGGCTTCGAACGGCGTTTTCGGGTCGAAGTTGCCCGTCACATCCAGTGCCACCTGATAGGTGCGCACGTTGACCGCCGCGATACGCGCTGGCGCCAGCACGTTGTCTCGCATGATGCGCATGGCGGCATCAATCGATGCGAACGTATGGCCGCAGCAGCCATGGTTCTTCTGCGTGATGCGTGTGATGTTGAAGTCGGTGCCCAGGCCGCTGGTGACGCCGCGCCAATCCGGGCTACCGCACATCGCTGCCCCGAAGCCGGCATCGCCTTCGAGAATGTCGTGCACGCCCGTCACGCCATGCGCGGCGCCCTGCGCCGCCTGAACGCCAACCTGTGCCGCATGTCCGGCATGCAACGCCTTGGTCATCGCGTCGGACCGGAATGCCTGTTGCAGGCCAGATGCGAATGTCGTGGCCGTGGCCATGGCATCGGCGGCGGCACGTGCATTGCCGGGCGCCGTCAGAACACTGCCAGCGGCCGCGGCGCCGATGCAGCCCACGGTGCCGGTCGTGTGGAAGTAGCGATAGTGCGCCGGCTGGATGGCCGCCCCGATGCGTGTGCTGACCTCGTAGCCGGCAATCACCGCACGCAGGAAGTCGGTGCCGCTCGCGTCCCGATGCTCCGCCAGCGCAAGCGCGGCGGCAATCGTCGGACACCCCGGGTGATAAATGGCATCGCGGAAGATGTCGTCGAATTCGGCCGCGTGCGAGGCGCTGCCGTTGATCCACGCCGCCAACCCCGGAAACGCCGTGGTGGCGTGCCCGACCAGCGTGCTGAGCCCGACGCCGGTCTCCGTCTGGTGCGCCGCAACAAGCTGGCGGCCGGGCGCCATCGGCACGCCGGCCATCAGGGCGGCAAACCAGTCGATCACAGCGCGTCGCGCGTGGTGCATGACGTCGTCCGCCAGCGTCGCGCGGGCCTGGTCGCCGACGTACTCGGCAAAATCGTCGATCAGCATTCCATGTGTCTCCTGAGCAGGAATGCCTCCCATGGTACGAACGGCAGCCGCCCCAGCTTTGACGATTCGAGAAAGCTCCCGCGCCAGAACGTGTATGCGGCGCGCAAGCGGCTGGTGCATACTCCGGCTGGCACGACCATCGCGCCAGCTTTTCCAAATCGAGCACGCACACCCATGGACATCGCCTCGCTTGCCATCCTGATCGCCGCTATCGAGGAGAAGAGTCTTTCACGCGCGGCCGAGCGAGAGAATCTCGTCACCTCCGCGGCCAGCAAGCGGATTGCCGAACTGGAACGCCGCGCGGGCACGGCGCTGCTGCGTCGCCATGGACGGGGCGTGGAGCCGACACCGGCGGGCGCCATGCTGTATCAGCGTGCCAAGGCCATCGTGCGCAGCGTGCAACTGGCGCAGGACGCACTGGCCTCCTACTCGATGGACGGCATCGCCAAGATTCGCCTGGCATCGAACCGGTCGACGATCCTGCAATTCCTGCCGACCGATATCAGCGGCTTTCTCAAGCACGACCCCGATGCCCGCATCGACCTGATCGAGGCATTCAGCTTCGACATTCCGCGCATGGTGGCCAACGGCGATGCGGACATCGGCATCTATCACGCGCGCAGCCCGAGCCCGGGCGTGTACTCCCTGCCCTACCGCAAGGACCGTGTCGGACTGGTCGTGCCGCGCGGCCACCCGCTGGAGGCGAAAGGGTCGCTGCGGCTCGAGGAAGCACTGGACTACGACTTCCTTGGCTACTTTCCGCGCCATACGTTCGACGCCTTCCTCACCCTGGTGTCAGGCACGATCTCGCGCCCGCTGACCGTGAAGACACAGGTCTCGAACTTCGAGGCCCGCTGCCGCATGGTGCGCGAAGGCCTGGGCCTTGCCGTGGTGCCGGAGGGCATCGCCAGGAACTACCTGCAGATGATGGGGCTGTCACTGCTGACTCTGCGCGACGCATGGGCCGAGCGAGAGTTCTACGTCTGCGTGCGCGACAAGGAAAGCCTGCCGTCCGGCGTGGCGCGGCTGCTCGAATACCTGAGCCGCTGCGAGGCGATGGAGCAGCATTTCCTGAAGCCGCGCTGAGACCGCACTGCCGCCACGAGTCCCCATGATGCCGCGATCGCGCATGACAGCCGCAATGAAGTCTGCGTTTCCATATCGTCAAAGCTCGGGTACGTCAGCTCTCTAAGATGAAAAACAGCCACCCACCCTGCCTTGAAAGGGGGGCGCTGATTACAAGATTCATCGGAGACAGCAATGAAGAATTTCCTGCGGCACGCCGCCGTCGGGCTGATGCTCGCCTGCGCCGCGACCGGCCACGCCCAGCAGCCGTATCCCTCCAAGCCGATCCGCGTCGTCGTGGCGTTCACCGCCGGCGGCACCACAGACATCCTCGCGCGTGAAGTCGCGCAGCAGATGAGCAAGGCGCTTGGACAGAGCGTGGTGGTGGAGAACCGTCCCGGCGCGGGCGGCAACATCGGCACGGACTTCGTCGGCCGCAGCGACGCGGACGGCTACACGCTGCTGGCCACGTCGGTGGGCCCTGTGGCCATCAACCCGACGCTGTATCGCAAGCTCAAGGTCAATCCGCAAACCGACCTGCAAGCGGTGGCCCCGATCGCCGATGTGCCGAACGTGCTGGTGGTGTACCCCGGCCTGCCGGTGAAGTCCGTGCAGGATCTCGTCGCCTATGCGAAGGCGCACCCGAACGGCCTCAACTTCGGCTCCACCGGCGTGGGCACCGCCGCGCATCTGTCGGGCGTGCTGTTCAACGAGCGTACCGGCGCCAAGACCACACACGTGCCATACAAGGGCGCCGATGCGCTGAACGACCTGTTGGCCGGACGTGTGCAGTTCATGTTCGCGACGATTCCGTCGGTGATTTCCCATATCCGCGGCGGTCAACTTCGCGCCATCGCCGTCACGTCACGCAAGCGTTCGTCGGCACTGCCCGATGTGCCCACCATGGCGGAAGCCGGCGTGCCGAACCTTGTCACAGGCGCATGGTTCGGGCTGTTCGCACCCAAGGGCACGCCGCCGGAAATCGTCGCCAGGTTGAACAAGATCGTGACCGATGCGCTGGGCCAACCCGACATGCGCGGCAAGTTCGCGCAACAGGGCGCGGAGTCGATGAACATGACGGCCGATGCCTTCGGCAAGTTCGTGGCGGCCGAGTACCTGACGTGGAAGCCGGTGGTAATCAGTTCTGGCGCCCGCATCGACTGAGTCGGCCGTTCGCGCGCGGCACCCTTCCTGCAAGAAAATGGGCCGGTCTCATCGACCGGCCCTGCTGTTTCCGCAACCTTGCGGCTAGCCTGGTGTGGCTACCCCACGGCGACAATCACTTGAGATCGAAGCGGTCCAGGTTCATCACCTTGCTCCACGCCGCCACGAAGTCCTGCACGAATTTCTCCTGCGCGTCCGCGGCACCATAGACTTCGGCAACCGCCCGCAGCTCGGAATTCGAGCCGAAGACCAGATCGACGCGCGTGCCGGTCCATCTTGGCGTGCCCGTCGCCCGGTCGCTGCCCTCGAACACCTCTCTTTCCTCCGACACTGGCTTCCACTCCGTGCCCATGTCGAGCAGGTTCACGAAGAAGTCGTTGGTCAGCGTGCCAGGGCGTTTCGTGAAGACGCCGTGCTGCGAGTTGCCGAAATTGGCGCCCAGCACCCGCAGTCCACCGACAAGCGCCGTCATCTCCGGCACGGTCAGCTTCAGCAGTTGCGCCTTGTCCACCAGCAAAGCCTCGGCCCGGACCGAGAACTTGCCCTGCAGGTAGTTGCGGAAGCCATCTGCGATGGGTTCCAGCACCACCATCGCATCCAGGTCCGTTTTCTCCTGCGTGGTGTCCATGCGTCCCGGCGAGAACGGCACTGTCACATCCTGCCCGGCGCTCTTTGCCGCCTGCTCGACGCCCGCGCATCCGGCCAGCACGATCAGGTCAGCCATCGAGACCTTCTTGCCACCGCTCTGCGATTTGTTGAATTCGCTCTGGATGCTCTCCAGCTTGGCCAGCACCTTCGCCAGTTCGGCAGGCTGATTGACGTCCCAGTCCTTCTGCGGGGCCAGGCGGATGCGCGCGCCGTTGGCGCCACCACGCTTGTCCGAGCCACGGAACGTCGAAGCCGACGCCCACGCCGTCGAAACCAGTTGCGGTACCGTCAGCCCCGAGGCCTGCACCTTGGCCTTGAGCGCGGCGACATCCTTTGCGTCGATCAGCGGATGATCGACCGGCGGGATGGGGTCTTGCCACAGGAGCTCCTCCTTCGGAACTTCCGGGCCAAGGTAGCGCGCGCGCGGCCCCATGTCGCGATGGGTCAGCTTGAACCACGCCCGTGCGAATGCGTCGGCCAGTTCATCGGGATGATCGTAGTACCGGCGCGAAATCTTGCCGTAGATCGGATCGAAGCGCAGCGACAGATCGGTCGTCAGCATTGAGGGCGAACGGCGCTTCGACGGGTCGGCAGGGTCGGGCACGGTGCCGGCGCCGGCATCGCCCTTGGGCTTCCATTGATGCGCGCCCGCGGGGCTCTTCGTCAGTTCCCATTCGTACTCGAACAGGTGCTTGAAGAAGTCGTTGCTCCACTTCGTCGGCGTAGTGGTCCAGATGACCTCCAGGCCGCTGCCGATGGCATCACCGCCCTTGCCGGTGCCAAAGCTGCTGCGCCAGCCAAGGCCCTGTTCCTCGAGGCCCGCGGCTTCGGGCTCTGGCCCCACGTGCGACGCCGGGCCGGCGCCATGGGTCTTGCCGAAGGCATGACCGCCCGCGATCAGTGCGACGGTTTCCTCGTCGTTCATGGCCATGCGGCGGAACGTCTCGCGGATGTCGATGGCTGCGGCAACCGGGTCCGGGTTGCCATTGGGGCCTTCCGGATTTACATAGATCAGGCCCATCTGCACCGCGGCCAGCGGATTCTCGAGGTTCCGCTTACCGCTGTAACGCTTGTCCGCCAGCCACTCGGCTTCATTGCCCCAGTAGACGGACTCGTCCGGCTCATAGACATCCTCGCGTCCGCCGCCGAATCCGAAGGTCTTGAACCCCATCGACTCCAGGGCCACATTGCCGGTCAGAACGATCAGGTCGGCCCACGAGATCTTGCGGCCGTACTTCTGCTTGATCGGCCAGATAAGCCTGCGTGCCTTGTCCAGACTGACGTTGTCCGGCCAGCTGTTGGTGGGCGCGAAACGCTGCTGGCCAGCGCCGGCACCGCCACGCCCATCGCCGATGCGGTAGGTACCTGCCGCGTGCCAGGCCATCCGGACGAACAACGGGCCGTAGTGCCCGAAATCCGCCGGCCACCAGGACTGCGAATCGGTCATCAGCGCTTCCAGATCCTTCTTGACCGCCGCGAGGTCGAGACTGTCGAACGCCTTCGCATAATCGAAAGCCTCTCCCATCGGATCGGACAACGGAGCGTTCTGGCGCAGGATATGCAGATTCAGCCGCTCGGGCCACCATTCCTGGAGCGCCCGGCCGGCGCCGGCGGGATGTAGAAATGGGCACTTTGCTTCAGTTGTCATGCGAGTCTCCTTTGATCGACCGTACTCAACGTAACACCATGCCTCAGCCACTCGCCCGCATCCGGAGCCCCCTGAAGGACCGCCACGGATACCGGGCTGTATCGGACATCACAGCTGCCCTACCATCCTAGAACGCGATGCCAGCGTACCGAAGAAATTAAAACAATCCAGGCGTACCGGCGGCGGGCGGATGTCCCTGCCTGGCAGCAGGACTTCTATAGTGGGGAGTACCAGAACAACAGTCGCGATAGGCGCGTCGGAGGATGCAATCATGGCCATGGCTAGCACGCTGGCTAGGTGCCTTCACAACCGGCAGAGCCGGTTCGACACCGTGGATCGCCCCTGTAGCACCGGGGATCGGCTGGCCAAGACGGTCCTGCTGGAAGATCAGCGCGGCTACGTCGCGGCAGTGATTCCCTCGACGCACCACCTGAAACTGTCGGAGATCCGCGCGCAGACCGGCCGCCAACTATCGCTTGCCCGCGATTGCGGCGTGCGCGAGGTGTTCAGGGACTGCAGCCGTGGCGCGATTCCGCCTGTCGCCATGGCCTATGGCACGCAGACCTGGCTGGACGACAGCCTGCTCTCGCATCCGGATGTCTACTTCGAAGCGGGCGACCACCGGGCATTGGTGCACATGAGTACCGACCAGTTCGTCGACCTCATGGCTGACGCGCAACGCGGGCACTTCTCGCACCGGGATATGTAGGGCAGGCCCGAAGCGCGGACGAATTGCCTGCAATCCCCCGGTGCCATCGGCATAAATTGCCGGTACCACCGGGTGGCGACCCTTTGCCCGCCTGCCTGCGAAACCCCACGCGCCTGAGGACCGGGCGTCGTAAGCCCCCTGACGCTGGTGTGCCTGCTGGCGCATTCCCAGCCTTCACGATGCGACCTTCACGCATCCGTATCTCTCCCCAAATCGTCTGACCGCGAGCTATACGGAACGCATCAGTCACTTTTTGCTGCGTCCGTGTCTACCTGACACAACATGTAAGTAAATTTACAATTTAAATACGAATCGTTATCATTCGTACTTCTATTTGTATTTGATCTGGCAGTGAGCCGCCCCCTCCGATATGCGTTTGAAATGCCTCGCCGTCGTCGCCGGCACCCTGCTCTCGTCCACGCCCCACCTCCGGGCGCAAACGGTTGGCACAGCGGACCCACTGCCTACAGTCGTCGTGACAGGCACCCGTTCCGAGAAAACACTCGATGAAACGCCGATTCGCACGGAGGTCGTCGACCGTCAGGAGATCGAACGCACGCACGCCCGCACGCTGAAGGACGCGCTGGAGAACGTGCCCGGCATGCAGCTGCGCGAGATCCACGGCAAGTCCGGCTATGAGGTGACCCTGCAAGGGATGACCAGCGACCAGGTGCTGATCCTGATCGACGGTCTGCCGATCACGGCCAGCACCGGGTCGACCGTTGACGTTTCCCAGTACCTGCTGGCCGAAGTCGACCACGTCGAGGTGGTCAAGGGCGCCAGTTCCGCGCAGTACGGCAGCTCGGCTATGGGCGGGGTGATCAACGTCATCACGCGGCCCATCTCGCGCGGATTCTCGGCTGCCGCAACGGCCGATGCAGGCACCTATGGCAGCCAGAACGCCGACGGCTCGCCCGGTTCCCTGCATGGCAACATCCGGCTCGAAGGCGGCAACGAACAGTTCCGCGCACGCGTCACCGCCGACGCGCTCGACAACAAGGGCTATGCCGTGGAACCCGACGGCTGGACACGGCACGGCGACAAGATTCGCCGCGAGCAGTATGCCGGCCGCCTCGAATGGCTGCCCAGCACCGCCGGCAGCTTCTGGTTCGATGCCAGCGCCTATCGCGAGACCGACGAACAACGCTACCAGTACTACGCGCCGCCCAACTACGTCCCGCAGCGCAAGACCGAGGACATCGATCGCAACCGCTACACATATGGCGGCCAATGGCGCTTCGACAATGGCGTGCGCGCCCGCCTGGCCGGGGTGCACGAGACCTACGACAGCACCTCGCGCGAGTATTCGAACGGCTTCCAGACCGCGACGCGCAATGCCGCGCAGCAGACCGACCATGTCTCCGCGCAGTTCGACACGCCAGCCTGGTATCGACAGCTCTGGCAGTTCGGCGGCGACTTCCACCGCGAAACGCTCGACCAGAACGTCAACGGCACGTCCGAACTGGCCGGCAAGGGCAGCGCCGAACGGCAGGCCGGCGAGCTCTACCTGCAGAACGACATCCTTTTCAACGAGACGTGGGAAATGGTTGTCGGCCTGCGCGGCCAGCATGACTCGGACTTCGGCGCGCACTTCGCGCCCAAGGTGGGCGTGCGCGCGAACCTTCTGTCCAACGACACCTGGAAGGGCGTGCTGCGCGCCAACTATGGCCAGGGCTACCGCGTGCCGAACCTGAAGGAGCGGCACTACCTGTTCGATCACAGCTCGCTTGGCTACATCGTCCTGGGCAACCCGAACCTCAAGCCGGAATCGTCGAACAGCTTCCAGCTCGGTGGACAACTCACGTGGCGAGACCGCGTCACGCTCGATGCCAACCTGTTCTACAACCACGTGACGGACCTGATCCAGACCGACATGACCAACTTCACGATGGTCAACGGCATCGCGGTCTACACCTACCGCAACGTGGCGCGCGCCCGCACCCAGGGCGCTGAGACGGCGCTGCGCTGGCGCGCGACCAACCAGTTGAACCTGACAGCCGCCTACACCTACACGTCGACCGAGGATCTGAACACAGGCAGCGAACTGACCCGCCGGCCGCGCCATATGGGCCGCGTCGGCGCGGACTGGCGCGTGCTGCCCGCCACCGAGCTATCCGCGCGGGCGCGCTTCCAGAGCAGCGAGCTGACCGACTCGGCCACCGGCGCGCGCTCGCCCGGCTGGGGCACGCTGGATCTGGTGCTGAACCAGAAGCTCGGCCGCAACGTGACCGCTTTCGTCGGCGTGAACAACCTGTTCAACCGCCAACGCGATTTCGCAAATGCCAGTGACTTCGGGCCCGTGGCGGGCCGCTTCATCTATCTGGGCGCACGCTTCAACGTGGACGTCGCCCGCTAATCAGAAACAAACCAGAGACAAACGGGGAAATCAACAATGAAAGCCAGACTCGCATCGCATCACACCACGCTGCGCCTGCTCGGCGCTGCCGCGCTGACGATGGCCCTGGCCGCCTGCGGCGGCGGTGGCGATGACAGCAGCACATCCACCGGCGGCTCCACGGGTGGATCGACAGGCGGCACTACCGGCGGCACCGGAGGCACGACCACGCCGCCGGCCACCACGTCAGCCTTCACCCAAACCGCGGAATGGACGTTCAAGCTGCCGGCCGCCAACGCATCGGTCTGCTACGACTTCAACGCCAAGGCACAAGTCGACTGCACGGGCACTGCGTGGGACCTGAAGGTCAAGAGCAGCACGAACGGCATGAGCGCCTCGCTCTGGACCAACAGCGGCACCAGCGGCACCGGCAACGGTGGCGCGTTCGGCGGCCCGTTCGACCATACCTGGACCGCGTTGTCCGCATGGAAGAACGCCACCACCGACCCTGTAAGCGGCGCGCTGCCTGCCACCGTCTTCCTGAAGGACTCCGCCAGCGGCGTGTTCTCCGGCACCAATGACATCGCCTCCGCGGTGTTCGAGTACGGCGTGACCGGCGCGGCAACCGACCACTCGCTCTACCCCACCTTCCGCACATTCCTGATCACGACCAACAGCGCGTCGGCCGATACCACTGGCACGGTAGCGTCGCCGGTGTTCGCGCTGCAGGTCACGGGCTACTACGGCGGCGCCGGTGGCACGACCTCGGGCTATCCGTCGATCCGCTACATCGACCGCAGCGCCCCTGGCAACGTGCGGACGGCCACGATCAATGCCTCGGGCAATGACTGGGTCTACTACGACCTCGCGGCGAACGCGGTCAGCACCGCCAGCGGCACATGGCATATCGCCTTCAACCGCTACAGCATCAAGCTCAATGGCGGAGAGTCGGGCACCGGCACCGTGGCGGGCTTCCTGGCCAAGACGCCGGCCGGTTTCTATGACACGTCGAACAAGCCGGTGGCGTCGATGTTCACGAACACCGGCAACGCCGCCAGCACCCTGGCCGATCTGACGGCTGCCGACCTCGCGCTGCCGGCTTCGGCCACCGCGTGGAAGAAGGACGCCACCGCATCGGTGCTGAACCCCGCCTATACCGGCAGCTAGCCGAATCCGATGAGCTTCGGCTGGTACACGTACTACCCCACCGCTGCTGCTGCCGCCGCCAACGGCCTGCCTGCCGTCGCCCATCTGATCAGCGCCAACAGCGATGCCGGCGGCCTGATCCGTGGTGGCGAGGGCACCACGTACGCGCGCTTCCACCTGACGAAGATCGCCTACGCGGACCCGAACGTGAACAGCAGCACCCAGACCTGGACGATCAATTTCGACGTCCAGCCCTGATCAGCCCTTCCGAAGACACGAACATGGAACAGCAAAACATCGACAGCCTGCGCCAACGCCACGGCGCCCTGGTCGAAGAACATCCAAAGCTGCGGATCCGCGAACGCGCGCAGCGCCTCGGTGTGACCGAAGCAGAACTGGTGGCGGCAGGCTGTGGCGTCGCATCACGTCAACTGGGCGGAACCGCGCAGGCGCTGTTCCGCGATCTCGGCACGCTGGGGTCGGTCATGGCGCTCTCGCGCAACGACCATGCCGTGCACGAGCGTCACGGCCAATATCAGAGCATCGAGGCGAATGGCCCGGTCGGCATCGTGCTGGGGCCGGACATCGACCTGCGCATGTTCTTCGGTGGCTGGAAGCACTTCTACGCCGTAACCGAAAACGGCCGCGACAGCATCCAGTTCTTCGACAAGGCGGGCGAGGCGGTACACAAGATCTACCGCACCGACCAGACCGATGCCACCGCGTGGTCGGCCTACATCGACCGCCACGCCGCGCAGGAGACCGCGCCGGTGCGGGTCGAGGGCTTTGACCGGATCGACGAAGCGGACGCTCCCGCCGACGGCGAGGCCCTGCGCGCGCACTGGTGCGCGCTCAAGGACACGCACGACTTCTTTGCGATGCTTCGCCAGTTCAAGGTATCGCGGCTGGGCGCGCTGCGCGCGGTCGGCCCGGATCTGGCGCAACGGGTGGACAAGCACGCCGTGGAGACCATTCTGGAACATTCCGCCGCCACGGGCCTGTCGATCATGTGCTTCGTCGCCAATCGCGGCATCGTGCAGATCCACACCGGCGCCGTGAAGAAGCTGCTGCGGACGGGGCCATGGTTCAACGTGCTCGATGACACCTTCAACCTGCACCTGAACACCGAGGCAGTGGCGTCGAGCTGGGTGGTCAACAAACCCACGGTGGACGGCTGGGTGACGTCGCTCGAACTGTACGGTGAGGATGGCGGGATGATTGTCCAGTTCTTCGGCGAGCGCAAACCCGGGCAGCCTGAACTGCCGGAATGGCGCCATCTGCTCGAGTCGCTGTGCCCGCAGGCACTCGCGGCCTGATTGTCCAGGAGGCTTGGCATGAAAATCCTGCAGTCCGCACTCATTACTGCGCTGATGCCGCTGCTTTGCGCGGCCGGCATTGCCCACGCCGCGCCGCCAGCCCGCGTGATCGGGCTCGGCGGCCCGGCCACCGAGATCGTCTACGCGCTCGATGCCGGCAAGAGCATGGTCGGCGTCGATTCCTCAAGCATCTATCCACCCGCCGCGCTGAAGCTGCCGAAGGTTGGCTACTATCGCGCGTTCTCTGTGGAAGGCGTGGTCAGCCTGAAGCCGGATCTGGTGCTGGCGCTGGACCATGCCGGCCCACCGCAGGCGCTGGAGCAATTGCGCAAGCTGGGCAGCAAGGTAGTGGTCGTGCCGTCCGAGCCGACGCTGGCCGCGCTGGACCAGCGCATCCTCGGCGTGGCGGCGGCGCTCGATGTACCCAAGCAAGGTCAGGCGCTGGTCGACAAACTGCACACCGAACTCCGTGACATCAAGCCGTCTGCGGAAGGGCTGCGGGTGCTGATGGTCAGCAGCCACACTGGCCGGATGCAGGCCGTGGGTGAGAACACCGCCGGCGACGCCATGCTGAAGCTCCTGGGCGCGACCAACGTGCTGGCCGGCCAGCGTGGCTTCAAGCCGTTCTCGGCGGAGGCGGCGGCGGCGCTCAGGCCGGACGTTATCGTCACGACATCGATGTCGATCGACGCTGTCGGCAGCGTCGACGCGTTCCTGGCGCAGCCGGGCCTGAGTGCCACGCCAGCGGCCCGCGACAAGCGCATCGTCGTGATGGACGATCTGCTGATGCTCAGTATCGGTCCGCGCCTTCCCGAGGCGCTGCGCCTGCTGCGCAACGGTCTTGCCAGTCGGCAGGTGGCGGCACGATGATGCGTGGCCAATGTGGCCGAAGGCCGGGCATGTTGGCCGCCCTGTGCGTCATGCTCGTGATCACCGCGCTCTGGGCAGCCGCCAGCGGGGCATTGTCGATTCCGCACGGCAAGCTCGTGCCCTTGCTCTGGTCACCTGCCGCCGAAGGAGACGATGCCATCTGGCGCAATGTGCTGATCGAGGTGCGGCTGCCGCGCATCGTGCTGGCCATCACCGCCGGCGCGGCGCTGGCGCTGTCCGGCGCGGTGATGCAGGCGCTCTTCCGCAATCCGCTGGCCGAGCCAGGACTGATCGGGATCTCGCTGGGCGGTGCCGCGGGTGCCGTGGCCGCGATCTCGAGTTTCAGCAACGCGTTGACGCAACGCGACTG
>NZ_ANKP01000266.1:0-10153 GCF_000319775.1 Cupriavidus sp. HMR-1 | reverse complement strand
AAAACGATTCTGGCGTCGTTGCGCGGCCTTGCCGTACCACTTGTACTGTCTGCGGCCGCGCGCCTAGCCAGAACCGCTTCGCTTCATTTTGATAGCGCCTCTAAGGAGACCATGATGACCAGCACCAGCACCAGCACCAGCACCAATGGTCCGCTGTTCCAGCCGTATTCGCTCGGCTCCCTCACGCTGCCCAACCGCATCGTGATGCCACCGATGACGCGCTCGCGCGCCAGCCAGCCCGGTGACGTGCCCAATGCGCTGATGGCCGAGTACTACGCGCAACGCGCCAGCGCCGGCCTGATCGTCAGCGAAGGCACGTGGATCTCGCCGCTCGGCAAGGGGTATGCGTGGACCCCCGGCATTCACACGCCGGAGCAGGTGGCCGGCTGGCGCAAGGTCACCACTGCCGTCCATCAGGCCGGCGGGCGCATCTTCGCGCAGCTTTGGCACGTTGGCCGCCTGAGCCATATCAGCCTGCTCGATGGCCATGCGCCGGTATCGTCGTCAGCCATCCAGGCGAAGGGCGTGAACGTGTTCGTCGCGCAAAGCGATGGCAAGCCCGGCTTCGCCCAGGCGTCGCAGCCACGCGCGCTGTCGGTGGCGGAAATCCACGCCATCGTCGACGACTTTCGCCAGGCCGCGCGCAATGCCATGGCGGCGGGCTTCGACGGTGTGGAGCTGCACGCAGCCAATGGCTATCTGGTCAACCAGTTCATCGACTCCGGCGCCAACGATCGCACCGATGAATACGGCGGTTCGCTGGAAAACCGGCTGCGTTTCCTGGGCGAGGTGGCACAGGCGCTGATCGAAGGCACGGGTGGCAAAGACCGCGTCGGGATCCGTCTGGCGCCGCTGACCACGCTGAATGGTTGCGTCGATGCCGATCCCGAGACCACCTATACCGCTGCGGCCAGGTTGCTCGGCGAGATCGGCGTGGGCTACATCCATATCGCGGAAGCCGACTGGGAGGATGCCCCGCATATGCCGACGGCCTTCAAGCAGCAACTGCGCAAGGTCTATCCGGGCACGCTGATCTACGCCGGCAAGTACACCGCGGCGCGCGCCCAGACCGCATTGAACGAAGGATGGACCGACCTGATCGCGTTTGGCCGCCCGTTCGTGGCCAACCCCGATCTGCCGGAGCGCCTGCGCACCGGCGCCACCCTCACCGTCCACGATCGCGACACGCTGTTCGGTGGCGACGCGCGTGGCCTGACCGACTATCCGCCACTTGTTGCCAAGGCGGCCTGAGCGTCGGTCAGGAGACGGAAGATGAAGGCGCTGGCAAGGATCGCGCTGGCCGCGACGCTGCCGGCGTTGACCTGACGGGAAATCGCCGACGCGCAGCACCCACCGCTCAGCTTCCGCCAAGCGCCTTGATTTCGCTTTCCTCGAACCCGGCTTCACGCAGTACCTCGGCCGTGTCGCGCCCCAGCGTCGGGGCGGGGCGGCGGATCGAGGTCGGCGTGCCCGCGAAGCGCGCTGTCGGCCGGATTTCCCGGATGGTGCCGACGACGGGATGCTTCGACTCCTGGAACAGACCGACGGCCTTCAGGTGCGGATGCTCGGGCAGCGCTTCGAGCGAGTAGATCGGCGTGGCGGGGATGTCGAGTTGCTCGCAGAGCTTCATCCACTGCGCCGTCGTGCGAAGTGGCGCCAACTCCCGCAGGTGGCTGTACAACGTCTTGATGTGCGCATTGCGGTCGGCGCGGCTGGCGATGTTGTAGCGTTCGCCCAGATCGTCGCGGTCCACCTCGTGGAAGAAGGCCTTCCAGTGCTTGTCCGTGTATGGCAGCAGGCTCATCCACCCATCCTTGGTGCGCACGGGCTTGCGGCCGCCTTCGAGCAGGCGCGCGTAGCCGGCCTTGGTCTTGGAGCCCGGATAGGTCAGGCCACCCATATGCTCGGTGAGCACGAACGCGGCCATCGTTTCCAGCATCGGCACCTCGACGTACTGGCCACGGCCATGCCGCTCGCGATGGAACAGCGCGCCCAGCACCGCGTTGGCCACTGCCAGACCTGTGGTCTTGTCGGCGATCAGGCTCGGCAGATAGTCGGGCTCGTCGGTGTTGATCGACGCGGCGCCGACGAATCCGCAGGCGGCCTGGATGATGTCGTCGAACGCGGGCTTCTCGCGATCCGGGCCATCCTGGCCGAAGCCGGTGGCGGCGCAGTAGACGATCTCGGGATTCAGTGCGCGCACAGCGTCATAGCCGAAACCCAGCCGCTCGATCGCCGAGACGCGCATGTTATGCACCAGCACGTCGACGGTTGGAATCAGGCGGCGCAATGCGGCGCGACCGGCCTCGGTCTTCAGGTCCAGCACGACCGAACGCTTGTTGCGGTTCAACGCCAGGAAGATCGAGCTCATGCCCGGCACCTCGACCACGCCGTTGGCGCGCATCAGGTCGCCTTCGGGCGATTCGATCTTGATGACGTCCGCACCCATGTCGGCCAGCACCTGGGTGCCCATCGGGCCCAGCACCACGGCGGACAGATCGAGCACGCGCACGCCGGACAGTGGTCCGGCATCTGTTTTGGTTGAAACGGTCACGTAGATTCGCTCCATTGAGTATCAGCGACGACGGAAGTTCGGCGGACGGCGTTCGGCCATGGCTGCCACGCCTTCGCGAAAATCCTCGGTCGGGAATTGGGTGAGCTGGATGGCCAGCTCCTTCTGGTTGGCGGCGTAGATCGCATCTGCCAGCCCCTCGCGCAGCGCGGCGCGCGTGCTTTCCACGGCGAGCGGGGCCGAGATTGCGATCTCGGTGGCCAGCGCATGGGCGCGGGCCAGAACCTGGTCGGCCGGCACGAGTTCGTCGGCCAGTCCGATGCGCGTGGCGGTCTCGCCATCAATGCGGCGTCCCGTGTATAGCAGCAGCGAAGCCTGCTGGACTCCGATCAGGCGGGGCAGGGTCAGGCTCAGGCCGAAGCCGGGGTGAAAACCAAGCCGGTTGAAGTTGACGCTGAACCGTGCCTCGGGGCAGGTGACGCGGAAGTCCGCCACGAGCGACAACCCTACGCCGGCGCCCACGGCCGCGCCGTGTACTGCGGCGACGATCGGCTTGCGCGTGCGGAAGAGCCGCATGGCCTGCTTGTAGAACGGGCTCGGGTCGCGGCTGACCGATGACGATGCTTGCTGGCCGGAGAAGTCCGCGCCGGCGCAGAAGGACTTGCCTTCGGCCGCCAGCACGATGGCGCGGCATTCGTCGTCGCCATCGAGTTGTTCGAGCGTGTCCGCCAGCAGGCCGACGAATGCTGGGTCGAGGTGGTTATGGGGCGGCCTGCGAATCAGGACCTGGACGACATGTCCGTCGCGCGTGACCTGAAGGGAATCCTGGCCGCTGGTAGAGGAGACGGTGGGGGAAGCGGTAGAGGAAGCGGTAGACGAAGCGTTAGGGGGCGTCATGTCGATGGGCTCGGTTCTGTGGAAAGGTTTCCCCGCCGGGCGGGGTTGAAATGCTGCATACTGCGTTATGCCTTATTCAATATGGATTTGAAGCGCAATAGCGATGAACGAATCTCGTTTTAGCGACACCCCAGGCACGGACGGCGCGGAGACGCCGGAAGGCCGCGACAGCAGACGACCGGCACTTGCCGAACTGCGCAAGAAAGACCTGAACCTGCTGGTGGTGCTGGCCGCCATGCTCGAGAGCAACAGCGTCAGCGAGGCCGCCAGGCGGCTGGACAGCACCCAGCCCTCGATGAGCCGGATGCTCGACCGGCTGCGCGATGATCTCGGCGATCCGCTGCTGATCAAGAGCGCGCACAAGATGCTGCCGACGCGCCGCGCTCAGGACATCCGCGGCGCGCTCGATGACGTGTTGCGTGCCATCGAAGGCGTCTACCAGCAGGGCAGCGACTACAACCCGGCGATGGAGACCGGCACGTACGTGATCGGTATCAACGATTCCCTGCAGGCGTTGATTGCCCCGGCGTTCCTGGCCAGCCTGCGCCAGGTGGCGCCGCGCGCGCGGGTCCGGATGCAGCCCGTGCCACAGCAGGGCGGCATTTCCGCGATGACCAGCGGGGCGATCGACCTGATGGTGGCGTTCTATCCGGTGGATATGGAATCGCTGCGTTCCGAGCTGCTGCTGACGACGCGCTTCGGCTGCCTGTCGGCCAGATCCAACCCGCATATCGGCGAGATCACCTCGGCGCGTGAACTGGCATCGCTCGACTGCCTCGACATCTCGCAGTTCGGCCTGATCACGCGGTTGCTCGACCGCTACTTCCAGTCGCATGGCCTGCATCGGCGGATCGTCGGCACACTGACCAGCTACCTGGCCGTGGCCGACGCGATTCACGACACCGAGATCTACGCGATGATTCCGGACTACCTCGCCAGACCGCTGTGCCGGCATCCCGGTATGCGCTTCTCGCCGATGGAGGACGAGGGCATGGCCGTGCCGATTCATCTGTGCTGGCACAACAACGTCCACTCGCACCCGTTCGTCACGGTGCTGCGGTCGCTGCTGGCATCCGCCGCGCGTCACGTTGCCGCCTAGGCAGTCGTCGGGTTCACGCATCGCTCACGCATCATTTACGCATCCGCTGGCCCATTACTCGGGCTTGATGCCGGCTGCCGCGGCAACCTTGCGGAACCGGGCCATCTCGCGTTCCTGGAACTGGCGCATTTCCTTCGGCGGGTAAGGCATGGGATCGCCGCCCTTGGTGGCCAGGAATGCGTCGGACTCCGGTGACTTGAGGGCTGTCTGCACGGCGGTGGCCAGCTTGTCGGTGATGTCGTCGGGCGTTCCCGCGCGGACGTAGAACGACACCCAACTGTACTGCGCGTAGTCCGGATAGCCGCTTTCCTTGATCGTCGGCACGTTCGGGAAGTCGCGATGCCGCGTCTCGCCGGTTACCGCCACCGCGCGGATCTTGCCTTCCTTGAGTAGCGTCATGGCGCCGCCCAGGTCGACCACGGCCATGTCGAGCTGCCCGCCGATGACATCGGTCATGATCTGGGCCTGCCCCTTGTACGGCACGTTGACGAACTGGACGCCGGCAAGGTTGGCGAACCACGCCGCCGCCAACTGGTAGCCCGCCGAGTACGTGCCGACTGCCAGCGGCTTGCCACGGTCTTTCGCGTGGGCAACCAGGTCGGCCACGGTCTTGATCGGCGACTTCTCCGGCACCAGGAACACGTTCATGTTCCGGCTCAGTCCCGACACCGGCTTGAGATCCTTCAGCGGGTCATAGGGCAGGTTCTTCATCACGATCGGATTGACCGACATTGGCGAGTTGCTGGCCAGCAGCACCGTGTAGCCATCCGCTGGCGCGTTCTTGAGCGCCTGGATGCCGATCAGGCCGTTAGCGCCGGGCCGATTCTCGACGACCACGGGCTGCCCCAGCGTGCGACCCATCTGCTCGCCGTAGTAGCGTGCCGACGTATCGGAGCCGCTGCCAGACGTGAATGGCACGATCACGCGAATCGGCCGCGTCGGGAATTCCTTGGCCGTTTCCGCATGGACCGATGCCGACAGCGTCAGCAGGCCAATCATCGCGAGAAGGACTCGACGCGTACTCATGCGGCCTCCGTCAGTCTTTCCCACAGCGTGTCGCCGCCGTGTTCGATTGCCATCTTGCCGAGCTTTGCGGCCCATTGCGCCTCGCTGCCGTACTCGGCGCGCCAGGACCACAGGCGCCGCGTGGCGTAGTGCAGCGAGTGCTCGCGCGTGAAGCCGATGGCGCCATGCACCTGGTGCGCGATCGCGGGTGCGCGGCCGGCGGCCAGACCACAGATGATCTTGGCGATCATGGCCTGCTGTGCCCAGTCCTTGCCCGACAACGCCGCGCAGGCGCTGGCCACGGCCATGCGCGAGGCGACCACTTCGTTGGCCAGTACCGCAAGCTGTTGCTGGATCGCCTGGAACTTGCCGATGGGCCGACCAAACTGGATGCGTTCGGTGGCGTATTGCACGGTCTGGTTCAGCACGCGTTCGAGCACGCCGGTGATCTGGATGGCGCGCATCAATGCGCCGAGCGCCGCCGGATCGTCGCATCCCTCCAGCGGCTGCTGCGTCGACGCGGCTGTTGCCACGGCGTCGACGAACGTGAGCCTGTCACGCGGTTCGCCAGCGATGTTGGCATCCTCGCGTACTGAAGCGTGCTTGGTCGACAGCAACAGCCAGGCGTTGGCGGCGCGCACCAGCACGTGTTGCGCGTGCCGGCCCCAGGGGACTTCCACTTCCGCGCTCAGCCGCCAGGTATCGCCATCCTGGCTCGCGGTCGGGGCCGTGGACAGATCGGCAAGGGCCAGCAGGCCCTGCGGCGCCTCGATGCCAAGACGGCTCAGCAGCCACGTGGCGGTGGCGGCATCGACAAACGGCAGCGGCGTGACCGTGCGGCCGGCGGCCAGCATCACCGGCAGCGCTTCCGTCCAGCTCGCGTTGGCGCCACCGGCTTCCTCGCTGGCAAGCACGTGCACCAGACCGCTCTTGTCCACCGCATTCCAGAGTGATTGTGGAAACTCGCCGCGCTCCATCGCTTCGGACTGTTCGAGCGTGACCTCGTTGCCGAACAGGCGCTCCGCGCTGTCGGTCAGCATTTGTTCGAGTTCGTTCATCGGATTCCCAGCCCTCGCGCAATGATTCCCCGCAGAATTTCACGCGTGCCGCCCCGCAGGGAGAACGAGGGCACACTCTGGGTCAGGTAGGCTTGCGTCGCGACGAACGGGGAGCCGGTGCGGCGCAGTTCATTGCCGAACAGCGCGTGGGCCACCTCAGGGATGCGCTGTTCGAACAGCGCGCCCATGTCCTTGACGTTGGCAGCGGCCAGTTGCGGATTCTCGCCACGATTGAGCATGGCCGCGATGCCGCGAGACATCTGGCGCAGATTGCTCAGTTCCGCGACGAGGTAGCCGATTTCCACCGCCTGGCGCGAGTCGGTCGCGTCCGCCGCATCCACCATCTCGGCCAGCAGCGCGTAGCTGCTCAGATAGCGTTCGGGGCCACTGCGCTCGAACGTGAGTTCCGCGGTGACCTGGGCCCAGCCATCGCCCTCGGTGCCGATCAGCATCTGGTCCGGCACGAAGACGTTGTCGAACACAACCTCGTTGAAGCCCTCGTGACCCGCGAGATTCTTGATCGGGCGCACCTGCAGGCCGCTCGATGTCATGTCGACCAGGAACTGCGACAGGCCCTTGTGCTTGTCGTCCGCGCCACGGTCGGTGCGCACCAGCGCGATCATGTATTGCGAATGATGCGCGTTGGAGGTCCAGAGCTTGGTGCCGTTGATGACCCATCCGCCATCCACGCGATCGCCACGTGTGCGGATCGACGCCAGGTCGGAACCGGAGTCCGGCTCGCTCATGCCGATGCAGAAGCGCACTTCGCCGCGCGTGATGCGCGGCACGATGTCCGCCGCCACGCTCTTGTCCGCGTAACGCATCAGCAGCGGGCCGCTCTGGCGCTCGGCAACCCAGTGGCCGCCAACGGGCGCGCCTGCCGCGAGCAGTTCCTCGAGCACCACGTAGCGCTCTAGCATCGAGCGTTCACCGCCGCCGTAAGACTTGGGCCACGTCATGCCGATCCAGCCACGCGCACCCAGCGCGCGGCTGAATTCGGGATCGTAGCCAGACCAGCTCTTGGCGCGCAGTTGGGGGGGCCGGTTGCCGAGGGTCTCCGCCAGGAATGCGCGGACTTCCTGGCGCAGCGGCGTCAGTGAGGCGTCGGGATCGGCTGGCCGTATCACGACCTTGCTGGCTATCTCCAACTCTGTCTCCTTGCGATTTTTGAGAGTGAGCCGAGGTTAGCAGTGGCCTTCTAGACGCGCCTATCGCAGCCGTGAGATAACGGAAATTCACCGCGCATGCGGCAGTGCAGCGTAACGGTGTGCCATGCCGACGTGCGCATAACGAATATGCCTCCGTGTGCATTGCGACATGCAGCACGCTTCCCTTACGCTTCTTCTTTCATGATGAAAGCGGGTGGCACGTATCACCCGAAGAAGGAGACTGTAGATATGCGGCGTTTGCTTCTCGCCTGTCTGATTGCCACGCTCGGGGTCTCCGGGCTGGCACACGCCAACGCGAATAATTACCCCAGAAAGCCCGTCAAGATCGTGGTGTCGTTCCCGCCTGGCACGGGCTCGGACAGCAGCGCGCGGTTCCTGGCCCAGAAACTCGAGGCGCGTTTCGGCCAGCCTTTCGTGGTGGAAAATCGCCCGGGTGCCAACAGCTTCATCGCCGCGCAGGCGGTGGCGAAGGCGGACCCGGATGGCTACACGTTGTTTGTGGCGAGCAATTCGCCGATGGCGACCAACGTGGTCCAGTTCAAGACGTTGCCCTATGACCCGGTACGCGATTTCGCGCCCGTGGCGCGGCTCTACTACGGGGCGATGATCCTGTCGGTACGCGCCGATTCGCCCTACAAGACCGTGGCAGATCTGGTGGCCGCCGCCAAGGCGAAGCCAGGCAAGCTCAGCTATGGCTCGGGTTCCGCGTCGTATCAGATCGCCACCGAGCTGTTCATGAAGCAGGCCGGTATCACTGCCGTGGCGATTCCGTACAAGGGCGCTGCCCCGGCTGTCGCGGATCTCGCCGGTGGCCAGGTGGACTTTGCGATGTCTGACTACCTTGCCGCTTCCGCGCTGTCGCAGGCCGGCAAGACGCGCATCATCGCCGTGGGCGGCGACAAGCGGCTGCCGCTGGAGCCCAATGTGCCGACGCTGCAGGAACTTGGATACAAGGACTACTACATGGTGAATTGGGTGGCGCTGTTCGCGCCGGCGAAGACGCCGCCCGCGATCGTCAAGAAACTCAGCGACGCCACGGTCGAGATCATCAGCAGCAAGGAAGCGGCGGAGTTCGTGGGCCGCACCAGCGGCCAGATCATCGCGGGTGGTTCGGAGGCGCTGCGGAAATACCAGCTCGATGAAATCGAGCGCTGGACGAAGGCCGCGGAGATGGCGGGTATTCCGAAGGAGTGACTCGGAGAAGCGGAAGGTGACGCTGCGAGCCTAGGACCCTGCTACGGGGCCACCTTCCGCCATCCCGCCCCCGGATCGAAGGTCCGGATCTCCTTGGCCTTGACCGCGCTATCGGCGCCAAGGTCACGCTCGTAGACCTGGCCATCGTGGCTGACCATGAAGCTCATGACGCCGGTGTCCTGATAACGCGCCGGCCATGCCAGCACGGCAAAACCGCCGAACAGATTGCCGTTGACCAGGTAGCTGTAGGCCCCGCCCGGGGCGTTGGGGCCTTGCGCGTCCAGCAGCTTGTAGTGATATCCGTAATAGCCATCCTTGCTGGCATGGCTCGTTCCCGCGCCGCGAAACGCAGCGCCTAGCGGGCTCTGTGGCTCGCCGGGCGCGGAGGCCCAGTAGAGGCCGTCCTGCTTGCCGGGCGTGCTCGACAGCTTCGATGCGTACACAAGCGTCTTGCTGCCGTCGTGCGGTGTCAGCGCGTATTCGGCCTGTGCGTCGGTGATCGCCAGCATGGTCTGGATGACGGCCAGCTCGTTGCGGCCCACCCTGCGCACCCGCATTTCCTCCACGCCGGC
This sequence comes from Cupriavidus sp. HMR-1, assembly GCF_000319775.1. Classification (NCBI taxonomy): domain Bacteria; kingdom Pseudomonadati; phylum Pseudomonadota; class Betaproteobacteria; order Burkholderiales; family Burkholderiaceae; genus Cupriavidus; species Cupriavidus sp. HMR-1. The sequence goes on along the minus strand of NZ_ANKP01000266.1, from coordinate 647 downwards.
CAGCGTGTCGAACTGCCAGCCCTTGCTGCCCTTCACCAGCGGAATGGGGAAGGTCCAGCCGTCGTCTCCCACGTCGATATAGGCGCGATTCTCTTTCTGATCGACAGCGTGGGACTTGCCCCAGGCTGTCAGGAACTGGCTGCGGACCTCGGCGCCCACCGGCGGAATGATGTCGCGGAACTTGCCGCCGAACAGTTTCTGCAGCGTGGGCTCGTCGTCGTTGATGACGGCGTTGCCGAAGGTGGTCATCGCGGCCTCGGGCGTGGCAAAGACCTCGTTGGCGTGCGCCGCGGGTGTCAGGCTCGCGGCTGCACCCAGCAGCAGCGTGCACAGCGTGCGGCGAAGTGTTGCGCGGATTGGCGTCGTCAGTGTCATGGTTGCCCCCGCTTATCGACGTCCACCGCCGCCGCGGCCGCCACCGAAGCCGCCACCGAAGCCGCCACCGCCGCGCGCACCGCCCGAATATCCGCCGCCGCCGCGATTGAAGCCCGAGGACTGCATGCTGGAACTGCCGCGATTGGTGTTGTTCTGCGTGCCGGCGCCGTTGCCGACGCCCTGGAAGCCGTTGTCCCGCCCGCCGAATCCCGCGCTGTAGCGGTCGGCGGCTTGTGCGCGGTCGGCGGTGCCGGCCCGATTGCCGGACGCCG
>NZ_ANKP01000265.1:0-9310 GCF_000319775.1 Cupriavidus sp. HMR-1 | reverse complement strand
AGCAAGATGCAAGGCATGGACCAGGGCTCGATGCAGGGCATGGACCACAGCAAGATGCAAGGCATGGACCAGGGCTCAATGCAGGGCATGGACCACAGCAAGATGCAAGGCATGGACCAGGGCTCAATGCAGGGCATGGATCATGGCGCCATGCAGATGCAGGGTGGAAGCGCTCCGCCGGACGCCAGAGATCCAGATGCTTATTCCGACGGCGCAAAGCTCGGCGTCGGCCAATACGCGATTGGCCCCAGCCGGTCGCTGCATATGGCGGACGAACATATCTTCGCGTCCGTTCTCGTTGATCGCCTTGAATGGACCAAAGGCAACGAAAGCAATGCGGCATCCTACGAAGCGCAGGCGTGGATTGGGAATGCGTTCAACAAGTTCGTGATCAAGGCAGAAGGCGAGGTGGAAAAGGGCAAGGTTCCCGAAGCCCGCACCGAACTGTTGTGGGGACACGCCATTGCCACGTATTGGGACACCCAACTGGGTGTCCGGAACGACGCCGGCTATGGGCGCCCTGCACGCAACTGGCTTGCGTTCGGTGTGCAAGGGTTGGCGCCTTACTGGTTCGAAGTCGAGGCAACCGGCTATGTCGGCACCGAGGGACGAACCGCGCTGCGCCTTTCCGGTGAGTATGATTTGCTGCTGACCCAGAGGCTGATCTTGCAGCCCAGGTTGGAAGCCAGCCTGTACGGCAAGAACGACCCCGAAATCGGTATCGGCAGTGGCCTTTCCAGCGGCGCTGTCGGAGTGCGATTGCGCTATGAATTTAGCCGGCAGTTTGCGCCGTACATCGGTATCGAACGCTCGCAAAGCTTTGGCAATACCGCAAACATGGTCCGAGCCTCCGGCGGTCGCAGCGGCGAGACGCGCTTCGTCGCGGGTATTCGCATGTGGTTCTGATCGTCTTTATCCTTTCTCACCCCACCAGCAATTGGAGTTTTTCATGCAAGCATCACGCCTCACTATTCGTGCGACCCTCGCGGCTGCCGCATTGCTCGTCAGCTCCGTGGCCTTTGCGCACCCGAAGCTGCTCACATCGACACCCGCTGACAAGGCGGAAGTCGCCGCTCCCCAAAAGATCGAACTGAAGTTCTCGGAGAATCTTTCGACGCAGTTCTCAGGCGCAAATCTGCTGATGACCGGCATGCCGGGCATGGCTGACCACTCGCCGATGAAGATCGCAGCAAAGGTCGCCGGCGGCGACGATCCCAAGACCATGGTGGTCACGCCTACGCAGCCGCTCAGCCCCGGCAACTATCGTGTGGAATGGCGCGCTGTGTCGTCCGACACCCATCCGATCAACGGCAATATCACCTTCACCGTCAAGTAAGCTGCAATGGACTGGGCAACTGTCGCAGTGCGTTTCGCACTCTATCTAGATCTCGCAGCGCTGTTTGGCCTTCCGCTGTTCGCCTTGTATGCATTGCGCCAGGAGGAGCGGCGGTCACCGATCGGTGCCTCCTTTGCAACTCTTTGCAAGGTGGCCGCAACGCTCGGTATCGTCCTGTCGTTCGTGAACATCGCCGTCATGGCGAAGGGCATGACGGGCGCCGCTTCGTACACGGAACTTCAAGGCCACGTTTTCGAGATGATTGTGACCGGGACCGCGTTCGGTACGGCCTGGATTGTTCGTGTGGTTGCCCTGTTCCTGTGTCTGCTCGCCGCGCTCTTCCTGCGTAATCGGCCGCTGTCCCAGTTCAGCGCCATAACAGGCGGTGCCGCGTTCGCGCTGGCAACCTTGGCGTGGGGAGGGCACGGCGCGATGGACGACGGCGTGAAGGGCTATATCCACCTTGCATCAGACATCGCACACCTGATCGCAGCCGGCGCATGGTTCGGTGCCCTGATTGCCTTCGTTGTGTTGTCCCGCACGGCCGCAACCCCCAACAAGGTGGCGCTACTGAGCCGGACGTCCAATGGATTCGCCCAGGTCGGCACGATGGTGGTTGCCACCCTGGTGGTCACCGGCGTCGTCAACTACTGGATGATTATTGGGTTGCAACTGCCGGAACTGAGCCTGGCGTCGTACGGTGGCCTGCTGCTATTCAAGCTAGCACTCTTCGGCATCATGCTGCTGCTCGCAGCGGCCAACCGTTTCCATCTCAGCCCGCAGCTTGAACATGCGGTTCGCACCGGGGATCACGTGGTCGCCGTACGCACGCTGCAACGCAGCCTGACGATCGAGACCGGCGCCGCGACGCTGATCCTGATTCTGGTTGCATCGCTCGGCATTCTTTCCCCCATGCAAATGTAAGACCCGTCCAATTCAGAGGCTGAGTCGATCCGACTCGGCCCATCCCTAACATCCCACCACCGAGGTTCGCCATGAAGACACTCGCGCTTTCTCTCATCGCTGTGGCCTTTGTACCGTCGCTGGCGACAGCCGCCCCGAGCAATGACAGCTCGGCCACGCGCAAACCGGCTGCATCGGTCGCAGGACAACCTGGCGTTAGTGCCAAGGCCACGCGTACGGTGGACGTCACGATGAACGACACCATGCGATTCTCGCCCGACGCGATCCCGGTGAAAGCGGGTGACACCATCCGGTTTCAGGTACGCAATGCCGGGATGATCGAGCACGAGATGGTGATCGGCACGACGGCCGAACTGAAAGAGCATGCAAAAATGATGCGGGAGATGGCCGGCGAAAAGCACGCTGCCCCGAACAAGCTCACGCTCGCACCGGGCGCACAGGGAACTCTCGTCTGGCGGTTTGAAAAGCCTGGAACGGTCGATTTCGCCTGTCTGGTGCCCGGCCACTTCGAAGCCGGTATGGTCGGCAAGGTCGTTGTGAAAAAATAGCGCGACGCGCGACTAACCACTCCCGCCAAACAGACCGATGGCCTCCAACCTGTGACGACGACAGGCATGGAGGCCCGTTCTTGTTGCTCGGCAGGCTAGCGACCGATGTACTCGTTGGTCGCCTCGCGCTGGGCGGCCTGCACCTTCTCTGGCCAGGTGCTTTTGATGTAGGCCAGTACTGCAACGATGTCCTCGTCTGACATCGACGACTTGAAGGCCGGCATGTCGCTGACATAATTGCTCGGTGCAGAGACGCCTGGTACCAATCCGTTCTTCGTGAGCGCGAATAGTATCGCGTCTGCATGGTGCCAGGTATGGCCTGACGCGTCGTGTGGTGGGGCCGGCAGCCGCCCACTTGGCAGCCGATCGCGCCAGTTCGGCTGCCCTTCCAGTTTGGCACCGTGGCACGCGGCACACGCCTGCGCATATAGCTGCCTGCCTCGCTCCACCCGCTGTGAATCCGATGCGTCAATGCGCAATTCGCGCCCACTCCGTGCCCGATCGGGGATTGGCGGTGTCTCCAGATAGCGTTTGGCCTGCAGCGCGATGACCGTCGCGGCGACGGTACCTAACCCCAGGAGGCCGATGATCCTCCAGCGCGGCTTGTTGGATTCTTCCATGCAGCATTGTCTGGCGGCATGGGTGCCGCCAGCTCTGATTCCGTTAGTCTTGGGAGAAGGGCTTGCCCTGGAAATCCACCGTGACCAGGCCGCCGTTCAGCTTGCCCATGCCCGGTGCATTGGTCGGCATGCCAGGCACTGCGACGCCCTTGACTGCGCGATTGGCCACCAGTTTCTGGATAGCGGCGGCCGGCACGTGCCCCTCAATGACCTGGCCGCTAGTTTCCAGCACGGCGGTGTGGCAGGAATTGAATGAGGCCGGCACCCCAAGTCGCGTCTTTACCGAGGTCACATCCGTCGAGTTGATCACCTTGGTGGGGAAGCCGGCTTGATTGACGTGCTTCACCCACTCTTCGCAACAACCGCAGTTGGGATCCTTATAGACCGTCATGGCAGGCGCCGCGGCATACGACGCGGTACTTCCTGCCAGGATGGCAGCGGCAAACAGGTATTTCATTAGAATTTTCCTTGTACTGACTTACTTGAAACAACGCTCGGCTCGCGTCAGACACTCGTCCGCCTGAGCCTCAGCGCGTTGGAAATCACCGATGCGGAACTCAGGCTCATCGCGAGCGCCGCAATCATGGGGGACAGCAGCAACCCAGTAAGCGGGTACAGAACGCCAGCGGCCAAGGGCACGCCAAGCGCGTTATAGACAAAGGCAAATGCCAGGTTTTGCTTCATGTTGCGGATCGTCGCTTCCGAGAGGTTTCGGGCCCGGGCGATGCCGCGCAAATCGCCCTTCACCAGGGTAACCTGGGCGCTGTTCATTGCCACATCGGTCCCGGTGCCCATGGCGATGCCCACATCGGCCTTGGCCAGTGCAGGTGCGTCGTTGATCCCGTCACCCGCCATGGCTACCACGTCGCCAGCGTCCTGCAGTTGCGTCACCAACGCAAGCTTGTCGGCGGGCTTCACTTCCCCGCGGAACTCGTCGATGTTCAGATTAGTGGCCACCGCCTTCGCTGTGGCGAGGCCATCGCCGGTGGCCATGATCACGCGGATACCCTCATCCCGCAGACTCTGCAACGCTTCCGGCGTCGAGTGCTTGATGGGGTCCGATACGGCAAGTAGCCCAGCCAGCGTGCCGTCAACGGACAAATACATGACGCTGGCTCCTTGCGCGCGCAGGTCGTCGGCTTGCGCACGCAGCGGCTCGACCTGGACACGCTCCTCCTCCATGAGCGCCGTGTTGCCAATGGCGAGCCTTTTCCCGGCCACGATGCCTCGAACGCCAATCCCCGTGCTCGATTCAAAATTCTCTGCCTTCTCCAGGGACAGTCCCGCATCCCGCGCGGCGGTAACCAGCGCAGCGGCCAGCGGATGCTCGCTCCCCTGGTCAAGGCTTGCGGCAAGCCGCAGCACCTCTTCCTCGGCATAGCCATTGACGCCAACAGATCGCGCAAAGGCGGGCCTGCCCTCGGTCAATGTACCGGTCTTGTCGACGATCAGTGCGGTAACCTTGCGCAGGTTCTCGATCGCCGCCGCGTCGCGAAACAGCACGCCGTTTGCAGCTCCCTTACCGCTTGCGACCATGATCGACATTGGCGTCGCCAATCCGAGAGCACACGGGCAAGCGATAATCAGCACGGCAACGGCGTTGATCAGGCCAAACACCCAACTCGGTTCTGGACCGAAGAGCCCCCATGCGAGAAACGTGGCCACCGCCACACCGATGACTGCGAGCACGAAGACCCCGGCGACCCGATCGGCCATGCGCTGCATCGGCGCCTTCGACCGCTGCGCCTGGGCAACCATCTGGACGATCTGCGACAACATGGTCTGCGCACCGACCTTCTCCGACCGAATGATCAGGCTGCCCGAAGTGTTGATCGTCGCGCCAATGACGTGGTCACCCGCGCGTTTGGAAACCGGCATGGGCTCGCCCGTAATCATCGATTCGTCAATCGAGCTGCTACCCTCCGTGACGACACCGTCCACCGGCACTTTTTCGCCGGGCCGGACCCGCAGCAGGTCTCCCACGTGAACGTGGGTCAGGGCCACATCTTCCTCTTGTCCGCCGGGGCCAATGCGCCGGGCAGTTTTTGGTGCCAGGCCGAGCAGTGATTTGATTGCGGCGGAGGTCTGCGAGCGCGCCTTCAACTCAAGAAGCTGCCCGAGCAGGGTGAGCGAGATGATGACCGCGGCGGCCTCAAAATACACGCCAATACGCCCATGCGCGGCGAACGCGGGCGGGAAAACGCCCGGCGCAATCGTCGCCACCACGCTATAGATATAGGCAGCACCAGTTCCCAGCCCAATCAGGGTCCACATGTTCGGACTGCGATTGACGAACGATTGCAGGCAGCGTTCGAAAAATGGCCAGCCCGCCCACAGGACGACCGGCGTCGCCAGAACAAACTCCATCCAGCTTTGCATGTCGGGTGACATCAAGCCCAGCCGAGACCCGAACATCGCGAGTACAAAGACGACTGCGGTCAGCGGCAGCGTCCACCAGAAGCGGCGTCGAAAATCCGTCAGCTCTGGATTTTCGCCGTCCTCGATATCCGGCAACAGCGGCTCCAGCGCCATCCCGCACTTCGGGCAGTTCCCGGGACGATCCCGACGAATCTCCGGGTGCATTGGGCACGTGTAGATGGTCCCTTCCGGCGCGGCAACCGGTTCCGTGGTATCAGAGGTCTTCACCCCCACATACTTCGCCGGCTCCTGCAGAAACTTCTGATGGCAGGAGTTGCTGCAAAAGTAATACTGCTTGCCATCGTGTTCGGCTCGGAATTTTGACTCCGTCGATACGGCCATTCCACACACCGGATCTTTCAAGTCGGCCTCGGACGCGCGATTGCCATCGCATTGCGAGCTATGCCCGGCATGCGAATGGTCATGATGCGCGTCATGATCGCCTGGCGACGCTCCGCCGTGCGCAGAGTGCTCGTGTGGCGGGAGCGGGCTACGGTCATTCATTGTGCGACTCCTGTATTCCGACGCGCTGTTCGTTTGCCTCGTTACCTCTCGCCGAGGATGAATTCCGGTGACGCCCGGCGTGATGGAAATGCATCAACGGGCACAGCAACACTAGCCCAAAAGGCAACATCGATGCAAGCCGCTTCCAGTCCGAGGCAGCGAAAGCGAGCGCGACGATCGACACGGCCCCAAGAGCAAGCCCCGCAATCGCACGCCGGTTGAACCCGGTCTTCGACCCAGCATCCTGTACTACGTGGGAATCCATGACGTCACCTTTCAGACAATTAGCCAAGCCACGACCCGACAACGCTAACTCGATACACCATAATCCTTCCCGCCATGGGAAGGTCAAGTTCGCTTGCGATCGTTTTGGCGCACAGTATTCCGGGTCCGCGGTGATACACTGCCCGGCAAAAAAGTGACGCCATGACAGACACCACCCGAACCCTCATCGAACGCTGGAAATCCGATCCAAGCGGCACCTATCAAACCTGGTTCCTCTGGCCTAAACGCCTCAAGAATTTCAGATCCATCCGGCGCGGGATCGGCGCCGTCGTCGAGGAAATTCACGCAGGCACCTTTGGCAATGCGTACCGAGGATCGTCGCTGGAGACCGTTGTCGCTTCGGTTGCCGAACAGCGGCAGATCTTCAAGGGTGCCGATCACGCGTTTCTCTGGAAGCCGAAACTGCGCATTCCCGATATTTACGAGAACGCCGACAACCAGCGTGCGTTCGCAAGGTTGCTTCACACGTGCAATTGTTGCGATACCGAAGCAGAGATGCTCACCGCGATCCAGCGACTGAGCGGCGTGGGGATCAAAGGCCTCGGCCCCGCCGTCGCCAACCTGCTCTATTTTATCCACCCCACCCTGCTTCCACCGTTCAATACAGCGATCGTGAACGGCTACAACGCCCTGACCGGTGCGGCAGTCAAGCTGGGCAAGTGGGATCACTACCTTGCGATGCGCGATCGCATCCTGGCGCTCAATCATCGCTATCGTGATGTCCTTTCCAATGATCTTGGCGCGCTGGCCGGCCTGTTATTTGACGTCGGCACAGGGCGTTATCCCGCTCCGCCATGCAACGATCTGCCCGGCGAGGTCAGCGCGTGGGAAGACGATCTGGCCAAGGTCAGGGAACAGGCGTCCGCACTCGCCAAGCAGATCCAGGCAGACAAACTTGAAGATGCCACGCATACCGAAGTCCAAGGCTGGCTAAGAGATCTCGGGAAGTCGCTCGGCTACGCGGTTTGGATCGCGACCAACGACCGGGGGCGCGAATACAATGGCGAGCCCCTTAGTCTTGGGTGTTTGTCCGCCTTACCGGCGACGCTGCTCGTCTCGGGCGGTGAGACGGTCCCGCTGATCGACGCGGTCTGGCTGGATCCCGCAACCCTTGAGGTGGCCGCCGCGTTCGAGGTCGAGCATTCGACATCGATCTACTCCGGCATCGTGCGGCTGCTGGATCTTGCCCTGGGCACCAGTCAATCCGCCACCAAACATCTATTCCTCGTGGCGCCAGATAACCGCGAAGCGGAAGTCCGTGCGCAACTCAGCCGGCCGGCATTCAGCCGTGTCGCGGAACTCAACATGCGATACGTCCCATACTCCAGCCTTCGCGAGCATCGGGAGAACATCGCACGCTTTGGCATGGGCATCAAGCCGATCGAGGCGATCGCCAAATCCTTGTAGTTCGCGCTTCACGGCCGGCGGGGCTCCAGAATGCACAACGCCCATGGACGACACCGAGCCTTATTCGGTGCGCCATGGGCGCGTGCCGTCTCAGCCAGGACCTTGACGATCAAGCGCCGTCAGAGAACGTATCGCGGGTTCCGATGGAATGTCCGCCGTCGGTGAACGGGTCACGCGTGCCCATCGAATGCGCACCATCCGTGAACGGATCGCGCCCCCCCATCGAGTGGCCGCCATCAGTATAGGGATCGCGCGGGGAAGTTACCCCGGCGTTCGCGACTCCTGCCGTTCCACCAAGCGTGGCGACTGCCAGCACCAGCAGGACACTCTTCTTCAGCGTTTTCATCGCAATCTCCAAGAGGTTGGGTTCAGCGAACCGTTGATATACAGCTTACGTGACGGTTGCCGACCCCAGCCTGACCGGAACATGACAAAACAGACAGGTGCGCTGTTGGCACTGTCGCCGGGTCAACCGCCGATGTAGAGTTCGCTCTGCTCGATGTACACCCAGACGCCCTGGCCACCAGGCAATTCCGGGAAGAGCACGTTGAGGGCAACGGCCTTGTTACGGTCCAACTGCGCAAAAGCGAAAGTGATCTCGCTCGCCCCACTCTTGAACGTTACGGTCTCGCCCGAATCGACATTCACATACTTCAGGCCCGGCGCAACGTCGACGACGCGCGAGGTGCTTCCCGCCGGCGCCTCGCTGCCGAACAGGGAAGCCTCCGGACCGGGCTTGATAGCGGACAACGAAGAGAGACCGGCTCTGGCGCCATGATCATGCTGTGCAGCCACTTGAATCTGGGCCTGCTGTGACCACCCGGCTGGGTTGGTGGATTCGAGTTTGTCAGCGCTCCATGCAACGGAGGTTGCGAGAAGTGCGGCGACGCCGAGCATGAACGACGCGATCGAGGGCTTTTGGACGCGATCGAGGGCTTTTGAGATGTCATGATGTTCTCCTTATAAGTTTCGGGCCTAACCCTTGCCAACGATGTTAGCCATCCAGCCCATACGAACACCTTACCCACCCGTTACAACTCGGAAAGCTCCGCGAATAGCGCAACCGAGATTGTCAGCGTTGCGTTAGCCTTCCAGACGCTTACGCCAAAGCCTCGCGTCACGATGCATCGTGACCTGTTCCGACGGGCTAGTGGCACCGATGCGATGCCCATCTCAGACCGAAGGACGAGAACCTTTTTTTGCTGCTTCAACATGCTTATGGCTTGCCCCACCCCAATTTCCCTGTTGTGCGTGAGCACGAGATTCGA
>NZ_ANKP01000264.1:0-6928 GCF_000319775.1 Cupriavidus sp. HMR-1 | reverse complement strand
CCCCCACCGTTCTTGAGCGTTGACCGTCAGCCGATCTCGCGGCGCGGCAGCTTCCAGCCCGCGCGGGGGTAGTGACAGGTGTAGCCGTTGGGGTGCTTGACCAGGTAGTCCTGATGCTCGGGCTCGGCCTCCCAGAACGGCCCCGCGGGCGCGAGCTCGGTGACCACCTTGCCCGGCCACAAACCCGAGGCATTCACATCGGCAATGGTTTGCTGCGCCGTGGCCAGCTGCTCGTCCGAGGTGTAGAAGATGGCCGAACGGTAGGAGCTGCCGCGGTCATTGCCCTGGCGCCCCGGGGTGCTCGGATCGTGGATCTGGAAGAAGAACTCCAGCAGGTCGCGAAAGCTCGTCTGCGTGGGGTCGAACTCCACCTCCAACGCCTCGGCGTGGGTGCCGTGGTTGCGGTAGGTGGCGTTGGGCACATCGCCGCCGCTGTAGCCCACACGGGTGCGCAACACGCCAGGCAGCTTGCGGACCAGGTCCTGCATGCCCCAGAAGCAACCGCCGGCCAGCACTGCTTTTTCGCTCGGGTTCATCGTGATCTCCTTCAAGGTTCTGCCTCAAGGCATTGAACCTGAAATCGGGGTCTTTCGACAGAGCACAACGGCATCCGGCGTCCGCTTCACGCCACCAATCGTCCAGAACCGGGGCGAAGTGGGTCTACGACTGGCCCAGATGGTCCATCTGCCAGGCGCTGGGCGATTGCCGGGTCGCGCGCTGAAACGCCCGCGCGAACGCGGTGGCATTGCCGTAGCCCACCTGGGCAGCCACCGCCTTCACCGCCTGCCCCTGCGCGAGCAGGTTGCGGGCCACCGCCATGCGCCAGTGGGTCAGGTAAGTCAGCGGCGGCATGCCCACCATCTGGACAAAGCGCAGGGCAAAGGCAGAGCGGGACAGGTGCGCCAGCTCCGCCATGCTGTCGAGCGTCCAGTCGTGTTCCGGCGACTCGTGCAGCATGGACAGCACCACGCTCAGACGGTTGTCGACCATGGCCTCCAGCACACCACCGGACAGCAGTTGCCGGTCGATCAGGTGGCGCACCAGCACCACGAAGGTGTATTGCAGCAGGCGATCGATCGCGGTCCGGTAGCCGAAAGCACGCGCCTCGGCCTCCTCGAACAGCAGCTCCACCGGCCGCTGCAGCGAAGGCGTGGCGGCCAAGTCAATCACCGTGATGTCGGGCAAGATCAAGTCCAGCGGCGGCGCCAACTCGCTGAGGGTGGCGCACATCAGGTCCACCTCCTGCGGTCCTGAGCCCTGGACCCAGTGCTCCAACGCGCGGGGAAGCAACAGCACGCTGGGTGCCCGCACGATCAACGGCACAAAACCTTTACGCGTCAATTGCAGCTCGCCGCGACTGAGCAGGTGCATCGTCCCCTGCTTGAGTCCATCAGCCTCGGCCCCCTGCGTCAGGGTACAGAGATTGCCCGAGAAAAACATGCGCGCCGTGGGAGCGAACCTCAGAAGCTGGTTCAGCATTGAGGCGTTCGGCAAGGGAGTGCTTTGGTTCAAGTGCGTGACACCTGTTGTGGGTTAGACCTTGATTATCTTGGAGCTTTCGTCTCTCCTTAGAATGACTGCATGCTCCCCCCGCCACTTTCGTCCAGCAGCTCTCGGCATTACCCGGCTCCCGCAGAAATTGAGGGCCTGGAGCATAGGAAGTCAAACTTCCTGCGCCAGATCATCGAGAAAGACCTCGAGACGGGCACCTACGCCACCCGCCAGTGGGGCGGCGGCCCGGGTGATGCGGCCTTTCACGACGCCGGCCAGCCCGACCCGGCCAAGATCCGTACCCGCTTCCCGCCCGAGCCCAACGGCTACCTGCACGTGGGCCACGCCAAGAGCATCTGCCTGAACTTCGGCCTGGCGCGCGACTACGGCGGCGTCTGCCACATGCGCTTTGACGACACCAACCCCGAGAAGGAAGAGAAGGAGTACGTGGACTCCATCCTCGACGCGGTGCAGTGGCTGGGCTTCAACTGGCAGAACAGCTTCAACGGCAAGACGGAACAGCACCTGTACTACGCGTCGAACTACTTCGACTTCATGTACCGCGCGGCCGAATACCTGATCACCGCCGGCCACGCCTATGTGGACGAACAGACCGCCGAAGAGATGCGCGTCAACCGCGGCGACTTCGGCAAGCCCGGCGTGGACAGCCCCTTCCGCACCCGCACGCCCGACGAGAACCTGGCCCGCTTCCGCGAGATGCGCGACGGCAAGCTCGCCGACGGCGCCGCCGTGCTGCGCGCCAAGATCAGCATGCAGTCGCCCAACATCAACATGCGCGACCCGGCGATCTACCGCATCCGCCGCGCCACGCACCACAACACGGGCGACGCCTGGTGCATCTACCCCATGTACACCTTCGCGCACCCCATCGAGGACGCGCTGGAGCAGATCACCCACTCCATAGCCACGCTGGAATTTGAAGACCAGCGCCCCTTCTACGACTGGCTGATGGAGCGTTTGATCGAAGGCGGCCTGCTCAAGGCCCCGCCGCCGCGGCAGTACGAATTTGCGCGCCTTAACCTCACCTACGTCATCACCAGCAAGCGCAAGCTGGCGCAGCTGGTTCAGGAGAAGAAAGTCAGCGGCTGGGACGATCCGCGCATGCCCACCATCGTCGGCCTGCGCCGCCGCGGCTACACGCCCGAGGCCATCCAGCTGTTTGCCGAACGCATCGGCGTGACCAAGAGCGATTCGTGGATCGACTACAGCACGCTCGACGGCTGCCTGCGCGAAGACCTGGAAAACAAGGCCCACCGCGGCATGGCCGTGCTTGACCCCGTCAAGCTGGTGCTCACCAACTGGGCCGAAGTGTTCGGCTCTGACGGCTACACCGAAGACTGCACCCAGCCCGCCCTGCCCCACAGCACCATTGCCGAAGGCCAGACGCCGCCGCCTGACCGCGTCTTCAAGATCGGCAAGGACGTGTGGATCGAACGCGAAGACTTTGAAGAAGTGCCGCCCAAGGGCTACAAGCGCCTGTTCCCAGGCAACGTGGTGCGCCTCAAAGGCGGCTACGTCATCGAATGCACGGGTTGCGCCAAAGACGCCGAAGGCAAAGTGACCGAAGTGCACGCCAAGGTCATCCCCGGCACCAAGAGCGGCACCCCCGGCGCCGACAGCGTCAAGGCCAAAGCCGCCATCACCTGGGTGGGCAACGCCGACGGGGTGAGCGCCGAAGTGCGCCTGTACGACCGCCTGTTCACCGACCCGCAACCCGACGCGGGCGGCAAGAACTTCCTGGACGCGCTGAACCCCGACAGCCTGAAGGTGGTGACGGCGGTTGTGGAGCCTTCACTGGCTGCAGCGAAGCCAGACCAGAAATTCCAGTTTGAGCGCCACGGCTACTTCGTGGCCGACCGTGCGGACCACGGGGTGGGCGGGAAAGTGGTGTTCAACCGGGTGACGGGGTTGAAGGATCGTTGGAATTGATCGCTATTCCCACTCTGTGCTTGCTTAATGCCTCGTACAAATCGTCTTTGTTGAAGACATCGCCTTGCACCACTTCACTCTCAGAATCTGGGGGTAGCTATCTACTCCGTTTTGGCGAGTAGGTGAACAGATCCGGAACAACGCGCGGTTGACACGGCCACATAGGAGTTGCGGAGCGTTTGCCCGGTAAACCTGTCTTGAATCGTCCCGAGGAGATTCGAACGCGCTGCCTAAAGCAACCACGCAAGCAACGTGAGCCGTTTTTCGACACCGACGAATCTGTGCATGCGCTGGTTATGGTCGAAAAGTGAGGCGCTCTACCAAATCGCAAAAACGGCAGGAAGTACATGGGTGTGTGGCATACCTCCCCCGACAACAGGGCGCACGCTTTACGACAAGTTGATGCGGTGTCTGGGCGAGATTGCCCATACGCACGATACCGACTGAAGTACCCGCCACCAACTTCGGCGACTAGGATGGCCATAATGAGCCAAATCCAACGGGGTCTACGGTTCCAGCAATTGCACACTGCCGAGGCCATCTTTCTGATGCCCAACGCTTGGGACGTTGGTAGTGCGCTGATGCTCGCGTCCTGCGGCTTTCCCGCTATCGCCACTACGAGTGCAGGCGTGGCTTTCTCGCTGGGATTCCCTGATCAAGAAGCTGCTGTGAGCAGGGAGACCATGCTGGATCGCGTGGGGTCCATTGCTGCGGCAAGTCCACTTCCTGTCTCCGCCGATCTCCAGTCGGGCTACGGTGCGAGCCCTGAAGAGGTTGGAGAAACCATCGCGGCTGCGATTCGTGCTGGTGTGGTGGGCGCGAACATCGAGGACTACAGCGGCAATCCTGCGCAAGCCCTGTTCGACAGAGAGCACGCTGTCGCGCGCGTTCGGGCAGCAAGACGCGCCGCGGACGCGTCGGGAGTTCCTTTTGTTCTGACGGCCCGATCCGATGTCTACCTGACTGGTGCGAGCAATGTTTTTGCAGAGGCCGTCGAGCGATGCAATGCGTACCGAGAGGCGGGTGCGGATTGCCTCTTTGTGCCGGGGGCTTCCGACCCCAAGACCATCGAAGCGCTCGTCCGGGAGATCAATGCCCCCCTCACCGTGGTCATGGGCCTGACAGGTTCACCTCTCACCGTGCCCCAACTCGGATCTTTGGGGTCTCCTCGTTTTCAGTGCAATAAGTGACGGTACGAAAAGCTAGCACTGGCGCGGAGGTGGTGTTGGTAGATCGTTGATTTCATTGACTTTCCTGTTCGCTTTGTAAACGGGTATGGTGGCCTCCCACTTTTGAGGTTCACGATGCAGGGTTGGCACACAACGTTTTTGGGGATGCGTGGGCTCCCCCGCGATATCAGCGACTTCGAGATGAAGGCATTTTTCACCTTCGATGGTGCCGAGCGCGACGCAATCAATGCACGCCGAGGTGATTCCCACAAGCTTGGTCTGGCGCTCCATATTGGTTTCCTGCGCATGAGTGGGCGTTTGCTCGGTGCCTTTCGGGTAATTCCAGTAGCCTTGTGGCGCCACCTTGGCAACGAGCTTGGCATTGCAGCACCAGAAGTCGCCTCGCTGAGAGCCATGTATGAACGCGGGCGCACGCTATTCGATCACCAACAAGTAGCCTGCACGGTCCTTGGATTCCAGTGGATGAGCGAGCACCAGCGCCGCTCACTGGTACGTGAACTGCGCGACGAAGTGGCGCGCTGCGCCGACCGCGATCAGCTACTCGTGCGGGCGCGTCAATGGCTGTACAAGAACAAGCTGGTGATCGTGCACGAGCGGGCAATTCGGACACTGATTGCGGCGGCACTTGCCCAGCTTGAAGTTGAAACAGGCACCGCCATCGCCGCCAGCGTTGATCCAGCAACACTTGATCGCTGGCGAGCCTCAGTTTCAGAGCTGCGCCCAGATGGACAAACCCAGCAGAGTTGGCTATGGGCTGCACCGGCGAAACACTCAACCCGCCAAATCAGCGAGGTACTGGAGCGCATCGACCTGCTTTACACGCTGGACGTTCATAAGCACCTGGCAGACATCCCCGATCTCATCTTGCGCCGCTACGCGCGCCGACTTGTCTCCAGGCCGCCCTCAGCCGGAGCCAAGATCAAAGAGCCAGCGCGCACCGTGGAGGTCGCATGCTTTCTTCGGTATTGCCTGTTCACCACCACAGACCAGTTGATCCTTATGGTGCAGCGCCGGATCGCCGATCTGTGGCGTCAGGCTGCCGCCGATGTCCCCGCTACCGTCAATTGGGCCGCAATGTACAAAACGCTGCTCGGCGAACTTGTTGCCTTGAGCGCGCAAGGTGCGGTGCCAGATGCTGAGTTGCGTGCCCGTCTTGAAGCCTTGATCACCGAAACCCAGAAACGCAAACCACCGAGCAGGGCCTCCCTGGTCCGCGAGGGATTGATTGATGGAATTCGCCCCGTGCGGTCGTTGCTCGTCGCCATTGCAAAGCTGCCCTGGCAGGCCACCGGCGAGCATCCTGCCATCGAGTACCTTGCCAAGCTGCAAGCTTTATATCTCAAAGGATCCAGAAAGCTGCCAGTTGAAGTGGTGGCACCAAGTCTGGGAATGATCTGGCAGGTTTCGATCTCCAGCCCAGACCGGGAACGGGCGTTTCAGGCGTTGGAGGTGGCCACCCTGTTTGCCCTGCGCCGCGCGGTGCGCAATGGCTCGGTCTGGATTGAGCACAGCCTGAGCTTTCGGGGTCGTGCGCGCTTGTTCTTCACGGACGAGCGTTGGCAGGCAGAGTCCAAGAAACACTATGCCCGTCTATCGTTACCCAGCAAGGCTGCCACTTTCTTGAAGCCTTTGCTGGCCAGAGTAACTGCCGGTGTCGATGCGGTGGCCGCTGCAGCCCGCAGTGGCGTACTGCGCGTGGATGATGAACTCCATTTGTCGCCATTGCCCGCAGAGGACGAAGACCCAGAAGTGACCAAGCTGCGCGCGGCTTTGGATCACCGCATCGGTGAGGTTCAATTGCCGGAAGTGATTCTGGCCGTTGACGCCCAGGTGCGCTTTAGCTGGATCATGCTCGGACGTGAGCCGCGCTCTACCGACGAGCTGCTGATGGTCTATGCCGGCATCATGGCCCACGGCACCAGTCTGACTGCGGTCGAATGCGCGCGCATGATTCCGCAATTGTCTGCCACCAGCATTCGCCAGGCCATGCGCTGGGCGCGGGACGAACGGCGTCTGAGCCAGGCCTGCCAGGCTGTGCTGGAATTCATGCAGCGACACCCGATTGCCGCCACCTGGGGGCGGTCCGATTTGGCATCTTCTGACATGATGACCATGGAGACCACCAAACGGGTGTGGCAAGCCCGGCTTGATCCTCGGCGCAACACACCTTCCATTGGAATCTACTCCCATGTAAAAGACCGGTGGGGCATCTTCCATGCGCAGCCCTTTGTGCTCAATGAGCGCCAGGCGGGCGTGGCCATTGAAGGTGTCATCCGCCAAGAAAAGCTGGAGACCAG
>NZ_ANKP01000263.1:0-8026 GCF_000319775.1 Cupriavidus sp. HMR-1 | reverse complement strand
GGGGTCGCCTCAGAAAACGGAAAATAAAGCACGCTAAGCCGGTTGCAGCGGTCGTAGCGGCCTGAACTTGCCCGCGCCGATCTTGGCGCTGCTGCGCCAGAGGTAATCGCCGGTGAGGTTGATGTGCTCCCAACCGAGCGGCGACAGGTACTGCAACAGCGCGTCATCAACGGCATGGCCGTTGCCACGCAGCGCGTGCGCAGCCCGTTCCAGATAGACCGTGTTCCACAACACGACGGCAGCCGTTACCAGATTGAGGCCGCTAGCCCGGTAGCGCTGCTGCTCGAAACTGCGGTCGCGGATTTCACCCAGGCGGTTGAAAAACACTGCCCTGGCCAGCGCATTGCGCGCCTCGCCCTTGTTCAGGCCGGCATGCACGCGGCGGCGCAGTTCCACGCTTTGCAGCCAGTCCAGGATGAACAGCGTGCGCTCGATGCGGCCCAGCTCGCGGAGCGCCACGGCCAGGCCGTTCTGGCGTGGGTAGCTGCCGAGCTTTCGGAGCATCAGGGAGGCCGTCACCGTGCCCTGCTTGATCGAGGTGGCCAGCCGCAGGATTTCGTCCCAATGGGCGCGGACGTGCTTGATGTTGAGCGTGCCGCCGATCATGGGTTTCAGCGCGTCATAGGCGGCGTCGCCCTTCGGGATGTAGAGCTTGGTGTCGCCCAGGTCGCGGATGCGCGGCGCGAAGCGGAAGCCCAGGAGGTGCATCAGGGCGAAGACGTGATCGGTGAAGCCCGCCGTGTCGGTGTAATGCTCCTCGATCCGCAAGTCGGACTCGTGGTACAGCAGGCCGTCGAGCACGTAGGTCGAATCGCGCACGCCGACGTTCACGACCTTGGTGTGAAATGGCGCGTACTGGTCAGAAATGTGGGTGTAGAACGTCCGCCCTGGGCTGCTCCCGTATTTCGGGTTGATGTGGCCGGTGCTCTCGGCCTTGCTGCCGGTGCGGAAGTTCTGGCCGTCCGACGATGAGGTGGTGCCGTCGCCCCAGTGCTCGGCGAAGGGATGGCGGAACTGTGCGTTGACCAGATCGGCCAGCGCCGCCCCGTAGGTTTCGTCGCGGATGTGCCAGGCTTGCAGCCAAGCCAGCTTGGCGTAGGTCGTGCCGGGGCAAGACTCCGCCATCTTGGTCAGGCCCAGGTTGATCGCGTCGGCGAGGATCGTGGTCAGCAACAGGTTCTTGTCTTTGGCCGGGTCGCCCGATTTCAGATGCGCGAAATGCCGAGTGAAGCCCGTCCATTCGTCCACCTCCAGCAGCAGTTCGGTGATCTTGACGTGCGGCAGGATCATTGCCGTCTGGTCGATCAGCGCTTGGGCGGTGTCGGGTACCGCCGCGTCGAGCGGCGTGATCTTCAAGCCTGACTCGGTGATGATGGCGTCCGGCAGCTCGTTGGCCGTCGCCATACGGTTGACGGTGGCAAGCTGTGTTTCCAGCAGCGTCAGCCGGTCGTTCAGGTACCGGTTGCAGTCGGTGGCCACGGCCAGCGGCAATTCGCTGGCCTGCTTGAGGCTGGCGAATTTCGCGGGCGGCACCAGGTAGTCCTCGAAGTCCTTGAACTGGCGCGACCCCTGCACCCAGATGTCGCCGGAACGCAACGCGTTCTTCATCTCCGACAGCGCGCACAGTTCGTAGTAGCGCCGGTCGATGCCGGTGTCGGTCATGACCAGCTTCTGCCAGCGCGGCTTGATGAACTCGGTCGGCGCGTCGGCGGGCACCTTGCGGGCGTTGTCGCTGTTCATGCCGCGCAGCACCTCGATGGCGTCGAGCACGTCCTTCGCGGCGGGAGCGGCCCGCAGCTTGAGCACGGCAAGGAATTCCGGCGCGTAGCGGCGCAGCGTGGCGTAGCTTTCGCCGATGCGGTGCAGGAAATCGAAGTCCTCGGGCTGCGCAAGCTTCTGCGCTTCGGTGACGCTCTCGGCGAAGGCATCCCAGGACATGACGGCCTCGATGGCGGCGAACGGATCGCGGCCCGCCTGCTTGGCCTCGATCAGCGCCTGGCCGATGCGGCCGAACAGCCGCACCTTGGCGTTGATCGCCTTGCCGGACGCCTGGAATTGCTGCTGATGCTTGTTCTTGGCGGCGTTGAACAGCTTGCCCAGGATGCGGTCGTGCAGGTCGATGATTTCGTCGGTGACGGTGGCCATGCCCTCGATGGCAAGCGCCACCAGGGTGGCATAGCGTCGCTGCGCCTCGAACTTGGCCAGGTCGGCGGGCGTCATCTGGCCACCCTCACGGGCGATCTTGAGCAGGCGGTTCTGGTGCACCGACCGCTCGATGCCAGAAGGCAGGTCGAGCGCCTGCCACGCTTTGAGGCGTTCGATGTGTTCCAGCATGTGCCGCGAATTCGGTTTGACGGGCGATTGGCGCAGCCAGGCCAGCCAGGTCGTTTTGCCGTTGTCCCGACGCTTGAGCAGATCGTCGAGGCGGCGGCGATGCGCGTCCGACAGCGGTTCGGCCAAGGCATCGTAGATGCGCCGGTTGGCGCGGGTGATTGCTTCGGCGCTCGCCCGCTCGACGGCGTTGAGGGCAGGCAGAATGACCGACTGCTGCCGCAGGTGCTCGATCAAGGTGCTGGCCAGCACGATGCCCTTGTCGGTCTGCAAGGCCATCTCGGTCAGCAACTGGACGGCCTGCCGGTAGTGGCCCATGGTAAAGGGCTGGAAGCCGAACACCGTTTGCAGTTCGACCAGGTGCTCGCGCCGGGTCTGCTCCCGCTGCCCGTATTCGTCCCAGCTTTCGACGCTGACCTTGAGCTGGTCGGCGACCAGTTTCAACAAGGGCGGAAACGGCGGCTCATCGACGCCCAGGATGACACCAGGAAAGCGCAGGTAACAGAGCTGCACGGCGAAGCCCAGCCGGTTGGCCGGGCCGCGCCGCTGCCGGATGATGGAGAGGTCGGTTTCGCTGAACGTGTAGTGACGGATCAACTCATCCTTGGTGTCCGGCAACGCCAGCAGGCTTTCGCGCTCGGCGGCGGACAGGATTGAACGACGTGGCATATTTACTGATCCGTTCTCAAGTATTGATACAGGGTTTCGCGACTGATTCCGAATTCACGAGCCAGCTTGGTCTTTTGCTCGCCAGCCTCGACACGTTGGCGCAGTTCGGCAATACGCTCAGACGACAGGGATTTCTTCCTGCCACGGTAGGCCCCGCGCTGCTTGGCGAGCGCGATGCCCTCGCGCTGCCGCTCGCGGATCAAGGCGCGTTCGAACTCGGCGAACGCGCCCATTACCGACAGCATCAGGTTCGCCATCGGCGAGTCCTCGCCGGTGAAGGTCAAATGCTCCTTAAGGAACTCGATGCGTACGCCGCGCTGGGTGAGGCCCTGCACCAGGCGGCGCAGGTCGTCGAGGTTGCGCGCCAGACGATCCATGCTGTGCACCACGACCGTGTCGCCTTCGCGCACGAAGGCGAGCAGCCGTTCCAGTTCGGGCCGCCGTGTGTCCTTGCCCGACGCCTTGTCGGTGAACACTTTATCCACCTGGATCTGTTCGAGCTGCCGTTCTGGGTTCTGGTCGAAGCTGCTGACGCGGACGTAACCGATGCGCTTGCGCTTCGAAGCGTTGATAACACTCCAACCCGCAGAAGTGCTCGACGTATTCCGCGCCTTCCGGGGTGAAGGCGGCATCGAGCGGGATTTCCTTGCAGCACACGCAGCAACTGGTGGTGGTCGAGTCACTTGCATTCATGGTGGCACCCCTCCATTGACTGACGAAGACGGCGAATGCCGCCGCCGGCATTGGCTTCGCGAACAGGAAGCCTTGTCCTGTGTCGCAGTCCGCTTGTCGCAATAGATCAAGACTCGCCGATGTTTCCACGCCTTCAGCCACCACATCCATGCCCAGCCCGTGCGCAAGCTGAATCACGGTGTGCACGATGGTTTGGTCGCGGCGGTCGTTGGCGAGCCCGGCGACAAACGATTGGTCGATCTTGAGCGTGCTGATTGGGCAGCACTTCAGATGTTGCAGACAGGAATACCCCGTCCCGAAGTCATCGGCGGCGAAGCGCACACCGATCTGCCGCAAGGCGTCCAGGGCGGGGAAGATCGCCGGATCACCAAACGCGACCGATTCGGTCAGCTCGATTTCGAGATACTCGGCGGGCAACTCGGCATCAGCCAGCACGCCCTTTACCCACCCGTCGAAGTCCGGTCCCACTTGGCTCGCCGAAACATTGACGGCCAGCCGGAACGGTCGCCATGCCAGCATTCGCCAGTCACGCATCTGGCGGCAGGCTTCGCCCAGCACCCAAGCGCCGATTTCAGGCATCAGGCCGGACGATTCGACCACGGGCAGGAACTGGCCCGGTGGCAATAGTCCAAGCGTCGGATGACGCCAGCGCAACAGGGCTTCCGCGCCGACAATCCCACCACTGCGCAGATCGACGACGGGCTGGTAGTGCAGTTCAAGCTGCCCGCGCTCGACCGCTTGGGCCAGTTCCGGCGTCGTCCATCCATCCGGCCGGAAAGCGCTCATTCTCTTTCCCTGAATGCCCGCAACGCCCGCGACAGGGACAGAAGGAACAGGCCGGTCAAACCGAGCGCCGCGATGACCCAATGCTCGCCGAGGAAAGCACCGGCGGTTGTGCCGGCCAGCACGACAGCGAGGATGGGCAGGTGGCAGGGGCAAGTCAGCACAGCCAGTCCGCCCCACAGGTAGCCGGTGATCGGTTTGTGCGTCTCGGACGGCAAGCGCTCGGGGTTGTTCATGGCAGACTCTCCGCGTGCTGTGCCGGCTCGGTCGGCAGGGTGGCCAACTGCACTTCCAGATCGGCCAACGCTTCGCGCCGACGCTCGACGAACTGACGCAGCAGGGCAAGCTGCGCGGCCGCTTCGTCGCCGTCCGCCGCATCCAGCGCCCGGCACAGCCGCGCCAGCGCGTCGAGGCCGATGCCCGCCTCGAAGGCCGCCCGCACGAAGCACAGCCGTTGCAAGGCGGCGTCATCGAACAAGCCGTAGCCGCCTGGTGTGCACGCCACCGGGCGCAGCAATCCGCGCAGCAGGTAGTCGCGCACGATATGCACGCTCACCCCGGCATCAAGAGCCAGCCGGGACACCGTGTAGGCGTTCATTGAACACCTCCTTTTTCTCACCCGGCGCAGCAGGAAAGCTGCTTCACATCCTTGTTGAAGGTCTGCGCCGCGAGCTTCAACCCCTCGACCATCGTCAGGTAGGGGAACAACTGGTCGGCCAGTTCCTGCACCGTCATGCGGTTGCGAATGGCCAGAGCCGCCGTCTGGATCAGTTCACCCGCTTCCGGCGCGACCGCCTGTACGCCGATCAGCCGATGGCTGCCTTCCTCGATAACCAACTTGATGAAGCCGCGTGTGTCGAAGTTGGCGAGCGCACGCGGCACGTTGTCCAAGGTCAAGGTGCGGCTGTCGGTCTCGATCCCGTCGTGGTGGGCTTCCGCCTCGCTGTAGCCCACGGTCGCCACTTGCGGATCGGTGAACACCACGGCCGGCATTGCGGTCAGGTCGAGCGCCGCATCGCCGCCGGTCATGTTGATCGCGGCACGGGTGCCGGCCGCTGCCGCCACATAGACGAACTGCGGCTGGTCGGTGCAGTCGCCGGCCGCGTAGATGTTCGGGTTGCTCGTGCGCATGCCTTGGTCGATGACGATGGCACCTTGCGCATTGACAGTGACCCCCGCTGCGTCCAGCGCGAGGCTGCGCGTGTTCGGTGTCCGACCGGTGGCAACCAGCAGTTTGTCGGCGCGCAATTCACCGTGCGTGGTGGTCAGCACGAATTCACCGTCCATATGGGCGACCTGGCTGGCTTGCGTGTGCTCCAGCACCTCGATGCCCTCGGCACGGAAAGCGGCTGTCACCGCCTCGCCGATGGCCGGGTCTTCACGGAAGAACAAGGTATTGCGCGCCAGGACCGTGACCTTGCTGCCCAGCCGGGCAAAGGCTTGCGCCAGCTCCAGCGCCACCACCGACGAGCCGATTACGGCAAGGCGTTCGGGAATGGTGTCGCTCGCCAGGGCCTCGGTGGAAGTCCAGTAGGGTGACTCTTTCAAGCCCGGAATCGGCGGGACCGCCGGGCTGGCACCCGTGGCGACCAGGCAGCGGTCGAACATCACGACGCGCTCGCCACCCTCGTTCAAACGGACGGTAAGGCTCTGGTCGTCCTTGAAGCGCGCCTCACCGTGCACAACGGTGATGGCCGGATTACCGCCCAGGATGCCTTCGTACTTGGCGTGCCGCAGTTCGTCGACGCGGGCCTGCTGCTGGGCCAGCAGCTTACTGCGGTCAATCGTAGGCACAGTTGCCGCAATACCGCCATCGAACGGGCTTTCCCGGCGCAGATGGGCGATGTGGGCGGCGCGGATCATGATCTTGGACGGCACACAGCCGACATTGACGCAGGTGCCGCCGATGGTGCCGCGCTCGATCAGCGTGACCTGCGCGCCTTGCTCGACGGCCTTCAGCGCCGCCGCCATCGCGGCTCCACCGCTGCCAATGACCGCTACCTGCACCGGGGGCTCGTTGCCACTGTGCTTTTCGGCGGCGGCCATCCATCCCCGCACCTTGTCGAGCAGTCCGACGCGGTTGTCCGCCAGTGGCGCATCGGCTAGCGTTGCCTTGTAGCCCAGTCCGGCCACGGCGGCAGTCAGCGCGTCCGGCGATGTGCCCGGCACGATGGCGAGTTGCGCTGTGCCCTTCGGATAGGACACCAGCGCCGACTGCACGCCTGGCACTTTTTCCAGCGCTTCCTTGACGTGCGCCGCGCACGAGTCGCAAGTCATGCCGGTGATTTTTAGATGGGTCATGCAACAGATCCTTTATCGTTTGTGGCGCCAGACAATGACGTCCGTTGTGCTGCGGTGCCGTTTTCAGTGACTCACTGCTTGACGCTGGACGGATAGCCCGCGTCTGCGGTTGCCTTGGTCAGCTTCTGCACGCTGGTCTTGGCATCGTCGAAGGTGACGACCGCTTGGCGTGTCTCGAAAGTCACGTCAACTTTGCTGACGCCTTCGACCTTGGAAATCGCCTTCTTGACAGTGATCGGGCAGGCGGAGCAGGTCATGCCCGGTACGGACAGCGTGACGGTCTGGGTGGCGGCCCAGACGGGGGCAACAACGGCGGCGAGGGCGAGGGAGGCAAACAGTTTCTTCATGGTGAACTCCGATCAGTAGAAAAATGGCATGACGTAGGGAAATCCGAGCGCGACCAGAACCAGCGCGGCCACGATCCAGAAAATGAGCTTGTAAGTAGCTCGCACTTGGGGAATCGCGCAGACCTCACCCGGTTTGCAGGCCGCTGCCTGCCGGTAGATGCGCCGCCAGGCGAAGAACAACGCCACCAGCGCCACGCCGATAAAGATGGGGCGATAGGGATCCAACACCGCCAAGTTGCCGATCCAAGCGCCGCTGAACCCCAAGGCGATCAGAACCAACGGCCCGAGGCAGCAAGCCGAGGCGAGGATGGCGGCAAGCCCTCCAGTGAAGAGCGCGCCGCGCCCGGTTTTTGGTTCAGACATGCGCTTGTCCTTTCGAATTGAAATTGGATAGCGTAACCTTACTTCCGTACTCATGTACGGAGTCAAGCGATATGGAAAACAATTTGGAGAACCTGACCATTGGCGTTTTCGCCAAGGCGGCCGGGGTCAATGTGGAGACCATCCGTTTCTATCAGCGCAAGGGCTTGTTGCTGGAGCCTGACAAGCCCTATGGCAGCATCCGCCGCTATGGCGAGGCGGATGTAACGCGGGTGCGCTTCGTGAAATCAGCCCAGCGGCTGGGCTTCAGCCTGGATGAGATCGCCGAGCTGCTGCGGCTGGAGGATGGCACCCATTGCGAGGAAGCCAGCAGTCTGGCCGAGCACAAGCTCAAGGACGTGCGCGAGAAAATGGCTGACCTGGCGCGCATGGAGGCCGTGCTGTCTGAGTTGGTGTGCGCCTGCCATGCGCGAAGGGGGAACGTTTCCTGCCCGCTGATCGCGTCACTACAGGGTGGAGCAAGCTTGGCAGGTTCGGCTATGCCTTAGCGTGCTTTATTTTCCGTTTTCTGAGACGACCCC
>NZ_ANKP01000262.1:0-19001 GCF_000319775.1 Cupriavidus sp. HMR-1 | reverse complement strand
GAAGCGAAGCGGTTCTGGCTAGGCGCGCGGCCGCAGACAGTACAAGTGGTACGGCAAGGCCGCGCAACGACGCCAGAATCATTTTGATAGTGCCTCTTAGGCGCCCTGCCCGCCTCCACGCAGCCATTTCTGGCCCTCGCGCGTGCCGGACGCTCGCGTCCTCTGAACCCGCTTGCGCCGCGCGGTCTTCGGGTCGGCAGTCAGCACACGATACACTTCCACGCGATCGCCCTGCCTTACCGGGGTATCCAGCGTCTTGAGCTTGCCGTAGACACCAACGCGCAGCGTGCTCGGATCAACCTCGGAACAGGCTTGCGTCAGGCCACTGGCCTCGATCGCACCGATGATCGTCGTCCCCGCGGGAACATCCAACTCCTTCAGGAACACGGTATCCGGCCGCGCGTAGCAAACGGACAGGCGCACCAGACCGCCCACCTCAGCCGTTGTTGGCGTTGTCGGCATAAACCACCTCGGCGCGTTTGACGAAGGCATCAACAAAGGTATTGGCGATCACGCTGAATACCGGCCCGATGATCTTCTCCAGAAAGACGCTGGAGAACTCGTAATGCAGGTGAAATTCGATCTTGCACGCATCCTCACGCAGCGGCGTGAAGCGCCAGGAGCCATTGAAGACCTTGAAAGGCCCGTCGGCGAACGTCATATCAATGCGGGACGGACGTTCCTGAGCATTACGCGTGTGGAAGAACTGCTTGATCCCTTTGAAATGAATATGGATCTTGGCATCGAGCAGCGTATCGGTCTGCTCGAACACCTCCACGCCGCCACACCACGGCAGAAACTTGGGATAGTCCTCCACGCGGGTGACCAGATCGTACATCTGTTCGGCCGAGTGGCCGAGCAGGACGGATTTATGGACGTCTGCCATGTATTCGGATTACAGGGCACCGGCGGGCTGGGCCGGGGCCGGGGCGTTTGCTAAAATCGCAATTTTAGCCGACAGCCGCGCGTACGGCACGTCCGGCGCCGCCGCACCCACCCCGGCTGACTTACGCTGTCGCCCAAGACCGGCGCGACAAATACCTTCAGGAACCACTTCCCGCATGACGATCGCTGACAACAAGAAGGCCTTTTTCGACTACTTCATCGAAGAGCGCTATGAGGCCGGGATCGTGCTCGAAGGCTGGGAGGTCAAGGCGATTCGCGCCGGGCGCGTGCAGATCAAGGAAGGCTACGTCGTGGTGCGCGACGCAGAGATGTTCCTGATCGGCGCCCATATCAGCCCGCTGCAAAGCGCCTCCACCCACATCAACCCGGACCCTGTGCGCACGCGCAAGCTGCTGCTGAAGGCCGACGAGATCAAAAAGCTGATCGGCAAGGTCGAGCAGCGCGGCTATACGTTGGTGCCGCTGAATCTGCACTACACGCGCGGCCGCGTCAAATGCGAGATCGGGCTGGCCAAGGGCAAGAAGCAGTTTGACAAGCGCGAAACAGAAAAGAACCGCGACTGGGATCGCGAGAAGGCTCGCATCATGAAGGGTGGCGTGAAGGAATGATGGCAGCGCCAGATAAGCCATAGACAAAAACGGAGGCATGAGCCTCCGTTTTTGTTTCTGCCGACCTACTACCTATTGGTCCCATGCGGCACTCAGACGGCCTTCTCCGTCTTCTGGCCCTTCACAATCTGCAGCGCGGACGCGATCATCGAACTCATCTCGCCAAGGTTGCCCGGCACGATCAATGTGTTGCCCTGCTTGGCCAGGTTGCCAAACGCCGCCACATACTCCTCCGCGACCTTGAGGCTGACTGCCTCGGAACCGCCCTCGCCCCGGATCGCGTGACCGATCTTCTCGATCGCCTGCGCATTTGCCTCGGCCACGGCCAGAATCGCGGACGCCTCACCTTGGGCCTTATTGATAGCCGCCTGCCTTTCACCCTCTGACTTCTGAATCGCCGCCTCGCGCGCGCCAGACGCCAGATTGATCTGCTCCTGCCGCTTGCCTTCCGATGCTGCAATCAGCGCGCGCTTTTCGCGCTCGGCAGTGATCTGCGCCTGCATGGCATGGAGAATTTCCTTGGGCGGCGTCAGATCCTTGATCTCGTAGCGCAACACCTTCACGCCCCAGTTTGCCGCGGCCTCATCCAGCGCATTGACCACGCTGTGGTTGATGAACTCGCGCTCCTCGAAGGTTTTATCGAGTTCCAGCTTGCCGATCACCGAGCGCAGCGTGGTCTGTGACAGTTGCGTAATGGCCACCACGAAATTGCTCGAGCCATAAGACGCCTTCATCGGGTCGGTTACCTGGAAGTACAGCACACCATCCACCTGCAATTGCGTGTTGTCCTTCGTAATACAAACCTGGCTCGGCACATCGAGCGGAATTTCCTTGAGGATGTGCTTGTAGGCCACTCGGTCGATGAAAGGCACGACGACGGTAAGACCCGGTGTCAGCGTGGCGTGATAGCGCCCCAGACGCTCCAGTACCCACGCGTGCTGCTGCGGTACGATCTTGACCGACTTCGCAATCAGCACAATGGCGCCAATGAGCAGGATCAGCGGAAACAAACCTAGCTGATAGGCAAGCATATATACGACTCCCTTCGAAAGGATTGACGACTGGGTAATGCGGAAAAAGTCAGGCCGTGTAGTGACGCGCCACGATCAACGTGGCGCCACGGACTTCGACAATGCGATAGCGGCCCGGTTTCGGCTCGGCGCCCGGCGCCAGCTCCACGGTCCAATCCGCGCCGCGGTAGGGCACGCGCGCGCGACGGGAATCGTCCCAGGCGGGCACTTCGAGTTCCTGACCGATATCGAGATTGACGTCCGGATTGGATGCGGCGTCGCGGCGCTTCAGCTTGCCGAAACGCGTGCGGCGTAACAACACGATGCCAACGATCGCAACCAGCGCGGCGGCGACCGTCTGTATTGGCTCGTCAGCACCCAGCAGCGCCGCCACACCGCCCGCGGCAACCCCGAGGGCGATCATCAGCAAATAGAAGGTCCCCGTCGCCATCTCCGCAATCACCAGCACGACCGCAACGGCAAACCAAAGGTAGTACGACGTCATCCCGCTCCTTTCCCGGAGGAAACAAGACACCCCACCCGCAAAAACAAAAACCCCCGCCAAACGCCTACGGCGTCTGCGGGGGCAGATGGAACACCTGCCGCAGGGCCGGTGTCACGCGGCACGCTGGCCGAAGGCCAAGTGCCGTCTATACGTGATCTTCTCTATTGTGACGCGAAATGCCTCACGAAGCCAGTTGCTGCCAGGTTTCGACCACAGAATCAGGATTCAGCGAGATCGACTTGATACCTTCGTTGGCCAGCCAGACCGCGAAGTCCGGATGATCCGAGGGGCCCTGACCGCAGATGCCAACGTACTTGTTCAGGCGCAGCGCCGTCGAAATGGCGCGCTGCAGCATGAAACGCACTGCCGGATCACGCTCGTCGAAGTCCTTCGCAAGCAGTTCCATGCCCGAGTCACGATCGAGACCCAGCGTCAGCTGCGTCAGGTCGTTCGAGCCGATCGAGAAACCGTCGAAGAACTGCAGGAACTCCTCGGCCAGGATCGCGTTGGACGGCACTTCGCACATCATGATGATGCGCAGACCGTTCTCACCGCGCTTCAGGCCGTGCTTGGCCAGCAGTTCGATCACGCGCTCGGCCTGGCCCAGCGTACGCACGAACGGCACCATGATCTCGACGTTGGTCAGGCCCATCTCGTCGCGCACGCGCTTCATGGCCTTGCATTCCATCTCGAACGCTTCGGCGAAGTCCTCGGAGATGTAGCGCGAAGCACCACGGAAGCCCAGCATCGGGTTCTCTTCGTCCGGCTCGTAGCGCGAACCGCCGATCAGCTTCTTGTACTCATTCGACTTGAAGTCCGACAGGCGCACGATCACGGGCTTCGGATAGAACGCGGCACCGATTGTCGCAATGCCTTCCGCCAGTTTGTCGACATAGAACGCACGCGGGCTGGCGTGGCCACGCGCCACCGATTCCACGGCCTTCTTCAGGTCGGCATCGACTTGCGGATAGTCGAGGATCGCCTTCGGGTGAACACCAATGTTGTTGTTGATGATGAACTCGAGGCGGGCCAGGCCGACGCCGTGGTTCGGAATCTGCGCGAAGTCGAACGCAAGCTGGGGATTGCCAACGTTCATCATGATCTTGGTCGCGATCTCGGGCATCTCGCCACGCTGGACCTCGGTCACTTCGGTTTCGAGCAGGCCATCGTAAATCCGGCCCTCGTCACCTTCGGCGCAAGACACCGTCACCAGCGTGCCATCCTTCAGCAAGTCGGTCGCATCGCCGCAACCCACAACAGCGGGCACGCCCAGTTCGCGCGCGATGATCGCAGCGTGGCAGGTACGGCCACCACGGTTGGTCACGATTGCCGCAGCGCGCTTCATCACCGGCTCCCAGTTCGGGTCGGTCATGTCGGCCACCAGCACGTCACCAGGTTGCACGCGTTCCATCTCGGACGGATCGTTGATCACGCGCACCGGACCCGTACCGATCTTCTGGCCGATCGCACGACCGCTGGTCAGCACCGGCGCCGTGCCCTTGAGCTTGAAGCGCTGCTCGGCCTTGCCGGCCGACTGGCTCTTCACGGTCTCCGGGCGGGCCTGCAGGATGTAGATCTTGCCATCCTTGCCGTCCTTGCCCCACTCGATGTCCATCGGACGGCCGTAGTGCTTCTCGATGATCATTGCGTAACGCGCGAGTTCGGCCACGTCGTCATCGGTGATCGAATAGCGATTGCGCAGCTCAGGCGGCACGTCCACGGTCTTCACGCGGCCAGCTTCGCCCGGCTTCGTGAATTCCATCTTGATCAGCTTCGAACCGATCGAACGGCGGATGATCGGGTACTTGCCCGCTTGCAGCATCGGCTTAAAGACGTAGAACTCGTCCGGGTTCACCGCGCCCTGCACAACCGTTTCGCCCAGGCCGTAGCTCGACGTGATGAAGACCACATCGGGGAAGCCCGATTCGGTATCGATCGTGAACATCACGCCCGAGGACGCCAGATCCGAACGCACCATGCGCTGGACGCCGGCGGAGAGCGCCACCACGTCATGCGCAAAGCCCTTGTGCACGCGGTACGAGATAGCGCGGTCGTTGTAGAGCGAGGCGAACACGTGCTTGATCTTGTCCAGCACGTCGTCGATGCCGCTGACGTTGAGGTATGACTCCTGCTGGCCGGCGAACGATGCATCGGGCAAATCCTCGGCCGTGGCCGAGGAACGCACTGCGAACGATGCCTCGGCACCTTCGCGAGCCGACACGCGTGCGTAATGCTCGCGGATCTCCGCCTCCAGACGCGGCTGGAACGGCGCCGCGGCTACCCAGCCACGAATCTCGGCGCCGGCTTCCGCCAGGGCCTTGACGTCGTCGACGTTGAGCGTCTTCAGACGTTCGGAGATGCGGCTGGTCAGGTTGTTGTGCGCAAGAAAGTCGCGGAATGCGAGCGCGGTCGTGGCGAAACCGCCCGGAACGCGAACGCCGGCACCGGCGAGCTGGGAGATCATTTCCCCCAACGACGAGTTCTTGCCGCCGACAACTTCCACGTCCTGCATCCGTAGCTGCTCGAACGGCAGCACGTAGGCGCCGGTATCTACCTGGTTGGTCATAAAAGCCTCAAAACAAAGTAAGAAATCTTTTGCACCGACCGGCATATTGTTGGCGTTCTGTTCCCGGCGGATCGCTTGGCTGAGCAATTCCGTGTGCTATCGGCGGCACTGATGCTGCAGTGCACATTGTCGACAATCCGGCCTCAAATCGTTGCCTGGCCGGCATTGGCGGAATTGCTTAGCCAAAAGATCGCCGCTATTCTACCGTGCCGCATCGCACTTTCGCGTAGCCGCGGCTTCAAATAATTGTTCAGACATGTCCCTGCCCGAAACGCCTGAAGGCACACAACCGCTGGCACAGCCCACGGCCGCTTCTGGCGCGACCGACGCCACCGCTCAGTCCGCTGAGGTCCCCGCCACGAATCGCCCTGCCGTGCGCACGGTCTTTATCGTGTCGGATGGCACCGGCATCACAGCCGAAACATTCAGCCATTCGATCCTGGCCCAGTTCGAGATGCGGTTCCGCAAAGTGCGTATGCCGTTTGTCGATACGCCCGAAAAGGCACATGTGGCCGTCGGCAAGATCAACGAGGCGTTCTATAACGAGGGCGTTCCGCCGATCGTGTTCACCACGCTGGTCAACGCCGAATCCAACAAGGCGATTCGCCGGGCCAAGGCGATGATCCTCGACATGTTCCAGACCTTCATCGAGCCACTCGAGAAGGAACTGGGCCTGAAATCCACCCATGCCATCGGCCGTTTCCACCAGAATGCGGACACCGAGGCTTATAAGAACCGTATCGAGGCGATCAACTTCTCGCTGGCGCACGACGACGGCCAGTCGCACAAGAACCTCGAAGACGCCGATGTGATCCTGGTTGGCGTGTCGCGCAGCGGCAAGACGCCGACCAGCCTGTATCTTGCGATGCAGTACGGCCTCAAGGCGGCGAACTATCCGCTGATTCCTGACGATTTCGAGCGAGGCCGCCTGCCCTCGGCGCTGTATGCATACAAGCAGAAGATCTTCGGCCTCTCCATCGATCCGCAACGTCTGACGGAAATCCGCAACGAGCGGCGTCCGGGCAGCAAGTACGCAGCCGTGGAGAACTGCCGCTACGAAGTCAATGAAGCGGAGTCGATGATGCGCCGCGAAGGCATCAAGTGGCTGTCGTCGACGCACAAGTCGATCGAAGAGATTGCCACGACGATCCTCCAGGAAATCAAGGTCGACCGGGACAACTATTAATAGCGGCGGCGTTTTCAGAATCGTCCCCTATCGGCGCTGCACCGATAGGGGCACGATGAAGGCTATTCCAACATGCCTACATCGGATAGATGTTCTTCATGACAGCAGATCGTCAGCCTCTTCCGCCAAACAGGGCTGCAGGCCCGGAAGGCGCCAAACTATCTGGCGTATTCGAGCTCTTCTCACGCCCTGAAGGCTGCGGGGATGGTCTTCAGCGGTGTCGCACTGTCGTTGGCCGGAATCTTCGCCATCATCGAGTATTCGTCCAGCCATTCGCGGGCACTGATCGCTGCGGACATCAAGACCGTTTCAGCCGAAGTCAGGGCAATCAATACTCGGCTGGACTCCCATCAGGCTGCCACGGAGCAGCGATTCAATCGGGTCGAGCAGCGCCTCGACAAATTCGACGAGCGGTTCAAGCGGATTGACGATCGTTTCGAGAGCCTCGAGTCGAGGTTTGACTTGAAGCTCGAGCACCTCGAGACAAGATTCGATTCGAAACTGGAGCGCCTCGAAACCAGGCTCGACCAGAAACTCGACACCGTAGCGGATCTGCTACGTCAGTTGGTGTCCCAGAATGCAGATCAGCCCGCCGGCACCGGACAACCAGCTGCCTGGCGAGCCAGATAACTCAGCCCACCGCCAAGACACTTGGCGTCCGTGCTAACCGCCGCTAGCGCGGCGTTGCCGGACGGCTTCAAACAGGCAGACTGCCGTTGCGGCGGCCACATTCAGCGACTCCAATCCTCCAGGCTGCGGAATGCCAACCGTACGGGAAACATGCGCCATCCACTCGGGGCTGACTCCTCCCCCTTCATTGCCAACCACCCAGCCAACCGGCTGACGCAGATCTGTATCGAACACCGCCGCGTCCGCATGGGATGACGTCGCCAGTAACGGCACTGCCAGCCGGCTCTCAAGCATTTCAAGCGTGCAATGCTCGACGATATTCAAGTGGAAGTTCGCGCCCATACCGGCGCGCAACGTCTTGACCGACCACGCGAATGCGCAACCTTTGGTCAGGAACGCATGTGGAATGCCAGCGGCCGCAGCGCTTCGAAGAATCGAGCCTACGTTGCCCGCATCCTGCAGACCATCCAGAATGATGCAATCGGTATCGATGCTTGCCGGGAGATGGCCGGCCGGCGTATCGATCACCAGCATCAGGTCGACACCGTTGACCACACTGCTGATCTGCTCGAACAACGCATCAGCCAATACAACCAGCTTGTCCGAGTCGATCTTCTCGAGCAGCGCGCGCACCTCAGCGTGGTCATAATGGCGCTCGCTCACCACGCAGCTCGCGGGCTGCCCAAGCGCAGCCACATAGGCCTGCGCGAGATGGATGCCATCGAGCACGGACTGCCCCGCCTTGCGGCGCTGGTGCGTGGACCCCGTCAGGGCCTTCAACTGTTTGAACAGCGCGTTGTCGCGCGAAGTGACATGCTTCAAAGGTCTGCCTCAGAAAGGCGGCGCTTCGGACGACATGGTGCGCACCATGCCACGCTCAAGCACCTTGCGCACCGGCGCAAACGAACGCCGATGATGCGGCGTCGCGCCGAATTGTTCGAGCGCGGTGAAATGCTGTGGCGTCGGGTAGCCAAAGTGAGAGTCGAACCCGTACTCAGGGTACTCCTGGTGCAGCTTCAACAGTTCACGATCGCGCGCCACCTTCGCCAGGATCGAAGCCGCGGAAATTGCCCGTACCTTGGCATCACCCTTGACGATAGCCTCGACCGGGAACGCCACCTGCGGACAACGATTACCATCGACCTGCACGAGATCGGGGATGACACCGCTCGCGGCCAACCCCTGCACCGCCCGCTGCATCGCGAGCATCGATGCGTGAAGGATATTGATCGAATCGATCTCCTCAACCGACGCGGATGCGATATGCCATCCCAGCGCGTGTTCGCAGATGCGATCGAACAGTGCCTCGCGCTTTTCCGCACTGAGGATCTTCGAATCGGCCAAACCGCGGATTTGCCGCGCGGGATTCAACACCACAGCCGCAGCGTAAACGGGACCCGCCAAAGGGCCACGCCCAGCCTCATCGACCCCACACAAGCGCTGCACCACGGCAACGGTTTGAGTCAGTTCCAGGCCCAACTGGCTAGAAGCCGCAGCTTTCGTTCGCGCCATCAGACCACTCCACGGCTGCGCATCAGATCGACGACCACGCCGGCAGCCAGCTTCGCCGTGTCGCGCTTCAGGGTTTCGTGCATCGTCGTGAAATGCTGCCGCAGGAAGGCGATATTGCCCTCGTCATTGAGTTGCAGCAGCGTCTCGCGTGCCAACGCCTCCGGCGTCGCATCGTCCTGTAGCAGTTCGGGAACAACAAAGCGTCCCGACAGGATATTAGGCAGCCCGACATACGGCAGATAACCCTGCCGTTTCATGATCTGCGCCGTC
Source organism: Cupriavidus sp. HMR-1 (assembly GCF_000319775.1). Taxonomy (NCBI): domain Bacteria; kingdom Pseudomonadati; phylum Pseudomonadota; class Betaproteobacteria; order Burkholderiales; family Burkholderiaceae; genus Cupriavidus; species Cupriavidus sp. HMR-1. Next base: position 9,808 of record NZ_ANKP01000262.1, on the reverse strand, counting down.
AGCCAGGGCACCTTGTACGAGATCACCATGGGTTTCTTGTACAGCGCGGCCTCGAGCGTTGCCGTGCCACTTGCAAGCAGCACAACATCGGCGGACTCCATCGCAAGATGCGATTGGCCGTCAACTACGGTCAGGTCGATATCCGGATACTGCGCGTGCAAGCCAGCAACAATCTCCCGCAGCGGTGCGCTGGCAACAGGCAGCACGAAAGCGAGGTTGCCGTCCATGCGGTGCATACGGTCCATCGCGGCGAAGAACGTCGCGCCGAGGTTGCGCACCTCTGATTGTCGACTGCCAGGCAACACCGCCACGATTCGTTTGCCTTCCGGCAAATCCAGCTTCGCCCTCGCACCCGCAACGTCGGGCACCATCGGGATTACGTCAGCTAGCGGATGGCCGACGTAGGTTGCCGGAATGCCAGCCTTCGCATAGATCTCGGGCTCGAACGGGAACAGGCAGAGGATATGGTCTACGGCCCGCGCTATCGTGCGGATGCGGCCTCCACGCCAGGCCCAGATCGACGGGCTGACAAAATGGACAACCGGAATGCCCGCGCGGCGCAGCGGCACTTCCAGACCGAAGTTGAAATCGGGAGCGTCGACGCCGATAAAGCATAGCGGCGGTCGCGCCAGCAATTGCTCGCGAATCTCACGCCGCGTGGCCAGAATTTCGCGTAGCGAGCCCAGTACCTCGACATAGCCATTGACCGATAGCGTTTCCATCGGCCAATGCGAGACAAATCCCTGCGCCATCATGCGATGGCCACCGATACCGGCGTAATCCACCGATTCGCCAAGCCTCGCACGCAGGCCTTCCAGCAGCAGCGAAGCAAGCAAGTCGCCAGATGCCTCACCGGCAACCATGGCGATACTACCTCGCTTGTTCCCATTAGCACCCGCATCGGCGGGAAGCACGGCCTGCACGGTGTCGACCATGTCGCGCCGGAATCAGCGAACGATACCGCGCTGGGTCGCGGCCAGGAACTCCACGAACGCCTGCAGCGGCACAGCGGTAGTGGCGTCTACCTGACCGAGCATCGCCGTGATTTCCGCCCGCGCATCGTCGAAACTCAGATCAGACTTGTACAACAACTTGTACGCCTGACGCAGCGCCGCGATCTGCCCGGCATCGAATCCGCGACGACGCAGACCTTCGACGTTGATGCCGTGCGGGGTCGCCTTGTTGCCATTCTTGTCGCTGGCCGCGATAACGAAGGGCGGCACGTCCTGCACCAATGCCGAAGCACCGCCAAGCATCGCATGAGCACCGATGCGGACGTACTGGTGCACGCCGCTCATGCCGCCCAGAATTGCCCAGTCCCCGACTTCCACGTGGCCGGCGATCTGCGCGTTACTGGAGAACACCGTGTGGTTGCCCACAGAGCAGTCGTGCGCGATGTGCACGTAGGCCATGATCCAGTTGTCGTTACCGAGACTGGTCACGCCGCGATCCTGCACGGTGCCCGTATGGATCGTCGTGAATTCGCGAATCGTGTTGCGATCGCCGATCACGAGCTGCGTCGGCTCGTTGGCGTACTTCATATCCTGCGGCACACCGCCCACGGAGGCATACGGACCAATGCGGTTACCTGCGCCGATCGTGGTGTGGCCTTCGACCGTGGTATGGGAACCGATCCGCGTGCCGCTACCGATCCGCACATTCGGGCCGACGATCGAAAACGGGCCGACGGTAACATCGTCAGCCAGTTCCGCCTTCGGATCGACTAGTGCGGTAGGATGGATTTGCGTCATACGTGCTGTCCTGTGGTCTGTTCTGCTTGGGGTCCGTGCTCAGCCTTCGGCTTGCTTCACGGTGCACATCAGTTCGGCCTCGCAGGCCACCTCACCGTCCACGGTCGCGCTGGCCTTGAACTTCCAGATACCGCGGATGTAGCGCTCCACGGTCACGTTCAGGTGAAGCTGATCGCCCGGATACACCACGCGCTTGAAGCGCGCGCCGTCGATCCCGACGAAGTAATACAACGCACCTTCCTTGCGTTCCATATCGGCGCCAAACGTCAGAAGACCTGCGGACTGAGCCAGCGCCTCGAGGATCATGACGCCCGGCATCACGGGTTGGTCCGGGAAGTGGCCCATGAAGTACGGTTCGTTGATCGTCACGTTCTTCAGCGTCTTGATCCGCTTCTGCGGTTCGAACTCGAGCACACGGTCGACCAGCAGGATCGGATACCGATGCGGCAGCAGCTTCAGGATCTTGCGGATATCGATTTCGGATGCGGTCATGATGATTTCTCTTCGTCTTGTTTGTTCTGTGCGGGGGCGTTGTTTTCACCGCGCAGCCTGCGTTCCAGTTGCACGACACGTTCGCGCAGCTTTGACAAGCCACGTACGATTGCCGCGTTTCGCTCCCATTCGCCATGCGACGTGAACGGGAACACGCTCGTGTAATGCCCACCGGGTTTAGTAATCGATTTGGTAATCGACGTACCGCCGGACACTGTGGTCCGGTCAGCGATATTCAAATGGCCAGAAAAGTTGGCCGCGCCGCCGATCACGCAGAACCGGCCAATCTTCGTGCTGCCCGAAACCGCAGCCGTTCCCGCGATAACGGTGTGCGCCCCCACGTGCACGTTATGCGCGATCTGCACCTGGTTGTCGATCTTGCAACCGTCCTCGATCACGGTGTCAGCCATCGCGCCACGATCCACGGCCGTATTGGCGCCAATCTCCACGTCGTTGCCGAGCACCGCGCGCCCCACCTGGGGAATCTTGACGTACTCGACACCCGTCGGCCCGATATCCGGCGCAAAACCAAAGCCATCTGCGCCGATCACCGCCCCGCTATGCAGGATGTTGCGCGCGCCAATCACGCAACGATGATATACAGAAACATTGGCGTAGATGAGCGTATCTTCGCCGATCTCCGCGCTTGCGCCGATAAAGGCATTTGCGAGGATCCGAACACGCTCGCCGAGCCGGGCACCGGACTCGATCACCACGTTGGGGCCGATAAAACACGATGCCGGGACCACCGCATCGGGCGCCACGCTGGCACGGGGATCGATCCCAGTCCGTGAATCGGCATTAGCGGCGCGGTCGAAGCGCTGCGCAACACGGGCAAAGCAGACGTAGGGATTGCGTGCCACCAGCCAATTGCGCCGTTCGGCTTGCCCTTCCGCACGAATGCGTTCAAGGTCTGCCGGTGACACGATGACGGCGCCTGCGGCCGAGGCGAGCGCCTGTGGCAAATACAGCGGATTGGAGAGGAAAGACAGGTCGCCGGGACCAGCCTGGTCTAGCGGCGCCAGGCCGACTACGGCCAGGTCGGGATCACCCACAACCTGCGCGCCGTTCTCGGTGGCGAGCTGACCCAGTGTGGGTGTCTTCATGGCAGTACTTCCTTGAGAATCGAAACGGCAGACGACGCTTTGGCGTCGTCGCTTACTTGCCCGTGCTGCCGGCGTTCAGCGCCTTCATCACGTCATCGGTGATGTCGATGCGCGGATTCACGTAGACGGCTTCCTGAACGATCAGATCATACTTGCGCTGCTCGGCGATTTGACGAATCACGCGGTTGGCACGCTCCAGCACCTGTGCCAGTTCCTCGTTACGGCGCTGGTTCAGATCCTCGCGGAACTCACGCTGCTTGCGCTGGAATTCGCGATCGAGATCGGCCACTTCGCGCTGACGGCGCTGGCGGTCCGCGTCCGCAAGCACGGCCGTGTCCTTGTCGAGCTTGTCAGCCATGGCCTTGATCTTCTGGGCCATATCCTGCAGTTCACGGTCACGCTTGGAGAATTCCTGCTCGAGCTTGACCTGCGCAGCCTTCGCCGGCTGCGAATCGCGCAGGATACGTTCCGAGTTGACCGCAGCAATGCGCGCCTCCTGAGCCATCGCCGGGGCCGCCGCGCACAAGGCCGCAGCGGCCAGCGCGGCCGCGCTCAGGGATTTCACCAGTGGAGTGTAAATTTTCATCAAACAAATCCTCTGTGGGGATCAGAACGCAGTACCGATCTGGAACTGGAAGCGTTGAACCTTGTCAGTTTCATCCTTCTTCAGCGGGAAGCCCATGCTAACCTTCAGCGGGCCGATCGGCGAAAGCCACGACATACCGAAACCAGTCGAGTATTTCAGATCGCTGAACGAAAGCGGTGCCCCTTCCTGGTAAACGTTACCGAAGTCGAAGAACGTGAACAGTCGCAGCGTGCGGTCAACACCCGAGCCCGGGAGCGGGAACACGAATTCCACGTTGCCGATCATCTTCGATGCGCCACCCACCGGGTTGCCGTTCTGGTCCTTCGGACCGAGCGTGCTGGTCTGGTAGCCGCGCACCGAGCCGATACCGCCGGCGTAGAAGTACTTGAACACCGGGAACGGCGTATTGCCATAACCGTGACCATAGGCCACTTCGCCGTTGAAGGCCAGCGTGAAGGACTTCGACAGCGGGTAGAAATACTGTTGCTGCAGGCTTGCGCGATAGTACTGCGTGTCGCCACCCGGAACACCCACTTCCAGGTTGGCCTGCGTGTACGGACCCTTGGTCGGAATCAGCGCGCTGTCGCGGCGATCGCGTGCCCAACCGATCGTGAACGGGAAGTTGTTGATCGGATCACCGCTGGCCTTGCCGATCTTCTGCAGCCAGGCCGTGTACTGGTTCGGCGTGTTGGGCGAGGTGTAGACCTGGGTCCGCTCGTAGCCGATGCCGAAGAACACCGTATCGTTCTCCGAGAACGGCACGCCGAACTTGAAGCCACCGCCAGCCGAGACGATCTTGTAGTCCTGATCACCGGTGTAGTACAACGGGCGCGACGTACGGTAGTAGATGTCTGTCGATCGGCTAATGCCGTCAACCGTAAAGTACGGATCGTATTGCGTCAGCGCAATCGTACGGAACGACTTCGCCGTGTTCACATCCAGGCCCAGGCTGGTACCGGAACCGAACACGTTGTCCTGGCGCAGACCTGCCTGCAGCACGAGCTTGTCGGTCGACGAGAAGCCCAGACCCAGACTGATCTGGCCGGTCGGCTTCTCCGTCACGTTCACGTTCACGTCGACCTGGTCGGGCGCGCCCGGCACGTCTTCGGTGGTGATGTTGGTGTCAGTGAAGTAGCCCGTCCGGTTGATACGCGCCTGCGACTGCTGGAGCTTTTCGCTATCGAACCACGACGACTCCATCTGGCGCATCTCGCGACGCACCACTTCGTCACGCGTCTTGCTGTTACCCACCACATTCACGCGGCGCACGTAGACGCGGCGGCCCGGGTCGACCATCAGGGTCAGCGCCACTTCGCGCTTTTCCTTGTCCACCTGCGGCTGCGGGTTGATCGTCGTAAAGGCGTAGCCATACGTGCCGAGCAGGTCCGTAATGGCCTTGGTGCTGGCCGTCAGCTTTTCGGACGAGAAGATGTCGCCCTTCTTCAGTTGCAGCAGTTTCTCCATCTCTTCCTGCTTGCCGAGCGTTTCGCCGGCCAGGCGGATGTCGGACACCTTGTATTGGTCCCCTTCGCTGATATTCAGCGTCAGGTAAATGTCCTTCTTGTCCGGCGTGATCGACACCTGCGTCGATTCGATCTGGAATTCGAGGTAGCCGCGGTTGAGATAGTACGAACGCAGCGCTTCCAGGTCAGCCGTCAGCTTCTGCTTCGAATAGAGGTCGTTCTTGGTGTACCAGGAGAGCCAGTTCGGCGTGGAAAGCTGCATTTCATCGCGCAGCGTGCTTTCCTTGAATGCCTTGTTGCCGACGATATTGATCTGGCGGATCTTGGCGACAGGGCCCTCGTCAACGTTGAACACCACCGACACGCGATTGCGGTCCACAGGCGTCACGGTGGTCTGCACCTCGGCGGCATAGTAGCCGCGAGCCACGTACTGGCGCTTGAGCTCCTGCTCTGCCTTGTCGATCAGTGCCTTGTCGTAATAACGAGCCTCGGCTACGCCAACTGCGCGAAGCGAGCGGCGCAGCGTGTCCTTGTCGAATTCCTTGATGCCGACGAACTCCAGCTGCGAGATCGCCGGACGTTCCTCGACCTGGACGACCAACACGCCGTCTTCGGCGCGGATCTGCACGTCCTTGAAGAAACCGGTGTTATAGAGCGCGCGAATCGCGTCCGCACCCTTGTCGTCGGTGAACGTTTCGCCAACGCGAACCGGCAGGTAGCCGAAGACCGTGCCCGGCTCGACGCGCTGCAGGCCCTCCACACGGATATCCTTGACTACGAACGGATCGGCGGCGAAGCCCGCCGGGCTCCAAGCCGCAATAATGGCACTCGTCAGTAGACCCAGCGAGATGCGCTTATTTCTGATCAAAGTCGATCCCCTCTTCCTCATCGATTTCATGCAGGGCATTGGCTCCAAGCCTGGCAATGCTGGCACGGCTGCCCGATCCCGACGAGGTTCTTCCCCTGGGATACGATCGCCCCCTGCCAACTTGGGCTCCGGCTACGCGAAATTAGCCGCGCGCCAGAAACAGTCGGCTGACGTCATTGAACAAAGCGAGTGAGGTCAGGAGCAAGATGCACGCGATGCCTACCTTCTGCAGCATCGCTTGCCAATGGTCTGGAACAGGCCTGCCAGTCAAAAATTCCACGCAATAATACAGCAAATGCCCACCATCCAGAACCGGAATAGGTAACAAATTCAGTACACCGAGGCTGACACTTACCAATGCCAGAAAGCTGATAAATGGCTGCCAGCCCATGTTCGCAGCACGCCCCGCATAGTCAGCCACGGTCAGCGGCCCGCTCAAATTCTGCAGGGACGCCTGCCCCACCAGCATTTTGCCGAGTAGTTTCAACGACAGCGCACTGGTATTCCAAACCTGGTCCGCAGCCCGCGCCACTGCCTGCACCAGCGGGTACCGGACGATCTCCGTCTGGACGGCCTGGTTGAGCGCGGCGCCCAACTTGCCGACCTGAGACCCGCCACGGGCCTCGCCTTCGGGCGCTGGCGCGGCGTCGAGTTTCGCCTTGACGTCCATCCGTTCCCCGGCCCGCTCGATACCTAGCGTGACCTCCTGCCCGGGACGGGCACGGACACCACGAATTAGCGCGCTGGCCTGTGTGAGGGGCTGCCCATCCCATGCCACTACCCTGTCGCCAGCCTTGAGCCCCGCACGCTGCGCCGCGGAATCAGGGACGATCTCGGTAATGGTCACCGGGCCGCCCTTGAGGGCCAGACCCAGAACGGCCAGCGGATCCTGCTCCGGATCTCCGCCAGTATTCGGAAGGCGCGCCAAGGTAACATCGCGCTCCGCCCCATCGGTGCCACGCACCCGCAGTACCGCCCGCGCATCCCCGAAGCCCTGCGAAAACACGGCCATGCGCAGATCATTCCAGGAGCGTACGGCTTCCGTATGGTCGCTTGCGGTCAGCGACAGCACGCGATCCCCGTCCCGCACGCCAGCCTGCGCGGCCAGCGTCCCAGCGGCCGGCGCGGCCACCACTGGCACCGGCTCGCGCATCCCACCCGCGAACAGCACCACGTACAGCACGACGGCCAGCAAAAAATTCGCCAGCGGCCCGGCGGCCACGATGACAAAGCGCTTGCCTACCGGCTGGCGATTGAACGCACGGGGCAATTCCGCGGGATCGATCGGCGGATCGGTCTCCGGGTCACGCTCGCGCTCATCCAGCATCTTGACGTAGCCGCCCAGCGGAATTGCCGCCAGCGTCCACTCAGTCTTGTCACGGCCCTTGCCGACCCAACGCGCCAACGGGCGGCCAAAGCCGATCGAGAAGCGCAGCACCTTGACGCCGCAAGCGCGGGCGGCAAGGTAGTGCCCCATCTCGTGCACGAAAATCAGAATACAGAGGGCGACGACGAACGCAACTACGGTTTGCATGGCAAATCACCCTTTTCAGATTTTGCCCACGGCGGACTGGTTCAACGGCCAGCCAGGCTTCCCAACTGCGCCTGCGCGCCGCGACGCGCCGCTGAATCGGCAGCCAGTACGCCCTCGAGCGTATCAGCCGATCCTTCCGCCGACTGCTCCAGCACGGTTGCGACCACGCGAGCGATATCGGTGAAGCGGATCTTGCCGTTCAGGAACGCTTCCACGGCCACCTCGTTAGCTGCATTTAGCACCGCGGGCGCCACGCCGCCGGCACGCAATGCATCAAAGGCTAGCCCAAGGCATGGGAAGCGCTCAAGGTTCGGAGTCTCAAAATGCAGGCCACCGGCAACCGTGAGATCGAGCGCCGTTACACCGGAGTCGATCCGCTCCGGATAGGCCATGCCGTAGGCGATGGGTGTCCGCATGTCGGGGTTGCCCAGTTGCGCCAGCACGGAGCCGTCCGCGTAGGCCACCATCGAGTGGACAATGCTTTGCGGATGGATCAGCACCTCGATCTTCTCGGCCGGCGCGCCAAACAGCCAGTGCGCCTCGATAACCTCGAGACCCTTGTTCATCATCGTCGCAGAATCGACCGAGATCTTCCGCCCCATCACCCACTTCGGATGCGCGCAGGCCTGGTCGGGCGTGATGTCGTGCAGCGTGGACGGATCACGCGTGCGGAACGGGCCGCCCGAAGCGGTAAGCAGCACCTTCGATACCCCGGCGCCATAGCGCGGATCACTGGTCGGCAGGCACTGGAAGATGGCGTTGTGTTCGCTGTCGATGGGCAGCAGCGTGGCGCCATGCTCACGCACGGCATCCATGAAGATGCCGCCGGACATCACGAGCGATTCCTTGTTGGCCAGCAGCACACGCTTGCCGGCCCGAGCAGCCGCCAGCGAGGATCGCAGGCCTGCCGCACCGACGATGGCGGCCATCACTGCATCCGTGCCAGCGTCCTCGGCGATGGATTCAAGCGCAGCCTCGCCATAGCTCACCTCGGTGGGAACACCGGCGGCACGCAGCTTGGCTTCAAGTTCGCTTGCTGCCTCGGCCGACCCTACCACGGCCCGCGCGGGACGAAACTCCACGCAGGCGGCCGCCAGCTTGTCGACCTGCCGATGCGCGCTGAGTGCGTGCACAGTGTAGCGATCCGGATGGCGCCGAACCACGTCAAGTGTGCTCTCGCCGATGGAACCCGTAGCGCCGAGGATGGTGATGCGTTGCATAGAAGCTGGAATGCGAAATCAGATTATTTGTTCAGATCCACGCCAGCAGCAGAGCCGCCAGCGGGAACACCGGGATCAACGCATCGATCCGGTCCAGGATCCCGCCATGGCCGGGCAGCAAACGGCTGCTGTCCTTCATGCCGACCTGGCGCTTGAGCAGCGACTCGAACAAGTCGCCGACAATACTGGCCGCGACCAGCAGTGTGGTCAGAATAACCACGAGGCGCAGCCCGCCTTTGTCGGCAACCAACGAGTACCACGTTGGGGCGAACATGTGCGTCGCGGCCAGCGAGAGCGCCACGATCATCGCCAGCAGCCAGCCGCCAATGGCGCCTTCCCAGGACTTGCCCGGACTGATCGTGGGTGCCAGCTTGCGCTTGCCGATGGCCTTGCCAACGAAGTATGCGCCGATATCGGCGGCCCAGACCAGCACGGCAGCCGTCAGCAGCACGCCAATGCCCGCAGCCCGAAGCACCATGACGGCGTGACCAAAGGCCGGCAGCATGATCAGCCCCAGAACGACGCCAAGCGCCGTGAACGCCGGGGTGGCAGTTCGCACGCCGCGCGCCATCAGCACCAGCGCCACACCCCAGGCAATCAGGGACGCCTCCAGCAGCCACGTCACCGCGTCACGCTGCGGCGCATCATGCCATCCGATCAGGACCAGCAGGCAAGCTACGGCGTACACATAGGGCCAGGCCCCGCGCAACCCGATCAGGCGACCAAACTCCCAGCCGCCCAGCAGCACGATGACGGCGACCAGCCCCGCCAGTGCCGCCGGCGGCGCC
>NZ_ANKP01000261.1:0-71348 GCF_000319775.1 Cupriavidus sp. HMR-1 | reverse complement strand
CGCACGTACTTCATCGAGGCGCCGGTGCGCCGGACGGCATTTCCGGCGGACTGCCGTTGAGCGCGGCCGACAGCGCGATGGCGTCGGTCCAGCCAAGCCACCGGCTCATCACGGCGGACAGCGACGGCACGGCGCCGGCGGCGTCGGTCTCGGTCAGGCGCGCCAGCACGCGCAGCAGTTTCGGGCCGCTGAAACCCGTGCGCTGTGGCACTTGCGTCATGTCGGCAGGATGGGAAAAAGGGGGGAGTTTACACGGTCGCGGCTATGGCGGACGCGGCGCCGGGAGGCGGGTTGCCATTTATCACAGCGCAGTGGCTGGGGTGATGGGCGATTTGGTGATTGACGGGGCAGCGCCGGGAGGGGGGGCATTGAGGGCGATGGCCTGAGTGAGTGCTTGGGGAGGGGAGAAGGGTGTTTTCCAGCGTGTGTGGATCCCTTGCCACCACTTACGGCCGGGCAAGGTGGAGACGGGTCCTTGTTGCGCTTGGGATTAGTCCATTGTTGGCCATTCCGCTACCAATGCTCATGGGCAAGGTGTCGCCAAGCAAACAAGCGTTTAGAAGCAGGCGCAATATATAGGGCACAGGAGACCGGCAACGCTGTTTGTCCGTCTGTGGATCAGTACAGAGTCCCGTTGAGTGGCCACGGCTAGTGGCGGAAGCCGGTCGCAACTCCGCCATTGGAACGCGAACTATCGAACAACAGTATCTTGGCAGACTCAGCCGCCGGCCATTAACCCTCCGCGGAATTCGGCGATGAACCAAGAAAAACGCCCTCTCAAATTGAGAGGGCGGCGCAGACATCGACGTTCGAAGGGGCGCTAAGGCCCCCAAGAGCGGAAGCCTGATCAGGCGGCCTTCTGCAGGAAGCCTTGGCGTCCACCGTTTCGATTGGGTGCGAACCCGTTGGCCTCCAGCGATTCTTCTACCGTGTCGTAGAACACGCCGATCTTGCACATTTCGCGCGCTTCCTTGGCGGTAGCGATCGGGCGGCTCAGCTCGCGAGAGATGCGCACCAGTTGCTCGATCTGTGCTGCGGTGCCAATCTTCTTCGTCCGCGTCTGGTTCCAGAGATTGTCTTCCGTGCCGCAGCGAACATGCAGCCCCATCGCAATACCGATGGTGTTGACTGGCAGCACGTTGAGTACCGAGCTTTCCACCGTCACGACTGCGCCATCCGGCACACCGCGCATGAAGTTGGCGAGGCTGTAGACCGTTGGCGAGTCCATGCCGCCGCCAATTGCCACCCAGTTCATGACCAGCGGGCCTTTGTAGATCCCGCGGCGCATCAGCCGTTCCACGGACTCGAAGCTGTTGACGTTGTAGCACTGGAAGGCGCTCTGGATCCCCGCAGCGGTCAGGCGGCGGACGTGCTCCTCCACCCAGCCAGGCTGCGCCGGCACGGTCATCTCTTTGTACGCATTGAAGACCGCGGGATCTTCCATCGAGCTGCCCACGATATCGCGGTGGTCGAACTGCTCGAGAACGTTCATCTGCGACGTATTGACGGTGACCGTCACTTGGTCGGGCTTGGGGTCGAGTTCGGCCAGCATGTGGCGCGTATCGTCCGAGAGCCACTTCGCTGCCGCGCCTTCGGTTTCTGGAGCGAAACTGATGGATCCGCCGACCTGGATGATCATCTCCGGCACGCGGGCGCGGACGCCGGCGATAAGCTCATTGAACTTGGACAGACGCTTGGAGCCCTTACCGTCGAGTTCGCGCACATGCAGGTGCAGCACGGTGGCGCCGGCGTTGTAGCAATCCACCGCTTTCTGGATTTGCTCCTCCATGGTGACCGGGATCTCCTCGGGGAAGTCCGACGGAACCCACGAGGGCGCATAGGGCGCAGCGGTGATGATCAGCGGTTGCTGGTTTTCGGGGAACAGGTGTCCGTCAAGAAAGTTCATGGCAGGTCCGGGAAGAGAGATTGTGGAGCTTGGCTTTTGGCGCTACCACTTCCCGCAAATATGAAGTACGGGAAGTGCCGGCTTGGTGCTCCTGTAGATCAAGAACTGCCACAGGCTCGGGGTAGCGCTGCCGGGTTTAATCGAGACCGATACCGACTGGCCCCAACCCAGCCATTATTTGCGAAGATCGGCCAGTTCATTTGTCATATGGGGACATAGATTTAACGAACCGGGACACCCCCTCGGAACCCCTAAGTAAAGACGCGAGGCCAAATGCACTCCCGCGAGCAGGCGGGATAGAAGCGGCCGTCAGAATAGGGCGGCGAGCATCGCGCCTGGCCTGGAGTCGAAAGGCTATTCGCAAGATTCCGGGAAACCAGACGGTGGGCGAAGCGCAAATGGATGCCACGGTGGGTGGCCGCTTCAGCATCGACACGTTTGTTTGGCATTGGCGAGGATACGGGCCAACCAGTGACTCCCGACTACAAACCGCCGTTCAAGTTCACGGGCGACATCCAGCAAGTCGCCATCCGGATACGGAAGCCCAGCGGACAGTGAACTGGTCCACGAGCATTCAGGGTTCGAGTTCGGTCGAGAGGAGCCCAGTGGTCGGCGGGTCGACGAGCGTTTTCGAAAAAAGCCTTCGCTGATGACTGTTGCCTATGCCACAGCAGTCATACAGGACCGGGCACACACGAATTCGAGAATGGCCGATCGCCGACCTCGACGAAGCCAGTGGGGATAACTGCTCACAGGCTCACGGCACGAGCATGTTCCACGCACTGAGATCCGCCATGCGTGGTGACAGTCCTTGTTCGATCAAAGCGCAGGCATTACGTCCTGATACGCCACGGTTTCCTACATTGGGCGTCACTGGTAGATTCCGTGCAGACTCCCCTTGTAGGAACAGCCGTCACGCACGCGACCGTGCGCAAAACGCCCCGTGATGCCGTGCCTTCTCTTGGATTGCCCAGCAACTGTCAGGCCATTTCACTGACAGCTTCGTCAGCCTGCGCGACCTCGGTCTTATCGTTCACCGTGCTTGCCGCTATCTCGCTGTCGACTTCGGAAACCAGGTCGCCCAGACCGATGGCGACCGTGATATTCGGCGTCCAGTTCTTGCGGTCGGTGCTGACCTCGGCAAACGTGGTCACCGTTGCGGTGTAGCCCTGCGCTCTGAGGTCGTCGGCCAGCCGTTGCGCGCGCGGTTCCAGCGCTGCTTGCGGATTGTCTTCGTTGATGTCGAGTACCAGTCTGGTCTCGAATTCTTCCTTGCCCTTCTGGATTGCCGTTTGCATTGCCTTCAGTTGCTTGTTCGCGAGTGCGACGAGCTTGCTGTACCTGGATTCTTCCTGGCTGGCGCGAAGTGCCTTGGCGGCGTTGATGATTTCGGTGCGGTCCACGAACATGATTGCCTTTCGATGTGGAGAGGAGAAAGCGCAGGCGCCGCACGGGCTTGGCTGCAGGAGCCAGCTTTTCCGGGGCGCGGCGAGTACTGTATAAATATACAGTACTCGCCGGCGAACCGGCAAGGAGTAAAGGGTGAAATTGTCTGACAGCGGAAGATCTGGTGAATCGCGCTTTGGTGAATCGCGCTTCGGTTGGTACGTCCAGACTAAAAGCGGCACTGCTCGGAACTGATCGAGTCCCGCGCTGGTGGGAGCGCGCGAGACCTCTCCTGGGTCGGGCTGAGGTTGGGTAGCTTGTACTGCCCGATGCGGGCCGTTGCGCAAAGCCGCCGCACGATTCGTTCCGAAGCGGTTGCCTCTAGCGAGCTGCTAATCCCTGGCCGCCAATCGGCGTTGTCTCGAACCGTTCGCCGAAACCCGCGATGAGTGGTTTGCCGCGCGCGATGGCTTGTTGCACTGACGGCAAAGACAGGGAGGCCCGATGGCTATCTTGGCTGTCCCAGACCTCCGTGATCCAGATCGCATCAGCATCATCCGGATCATGCGCAACGATGTAGCTCAAGCAGCCAGGCATTCCGCTAACGCCCTCAAGGAGGATCGAGACTAGTGCCTCGCGTTGTCCAGAAATGACCTTCATCTTTCCAATCAGTCCGTACATCCTTGCTTCCTCACCATAAAAACCCCAACTTACGTCATCTTGAGCCAATGATGGCCGAGCGTGGTGTCTCAGTCGATCACTGGCTGGCTTCACCTCGCGCCGCTATCGAGACAGAACCGCAGTGGGCATTGGCGCCTACTTCAGCAACTTCTCGAAATCCCGGTCGAGTCGGCCCAGCGAACCAGCGATCGCCGACCGCCGCTCGCGGATCCACGCATCCTGTTGTGCCAGTTGTCCCTCGGACGCCTTCAGCATGCGATCCATCTCTGCTGGCTGCGGTCCGCCCACCGTCACGCGATGTTTGACGATGGCCACCGGATCGAGCGCCGCGCGAAACTCCGCCTCGCTCATCGGAAACGCCCCACCACCGTAGTCGCGCACGGCTTCGCCATAGATGCGCTTCGCCTCGGCATAGGGGAAGGCACTTGGCTTGATGTCGTGCGCCTTCGCATAGTCCACCAGGTTCGACGCAAAGTGATGGCCGACGCGGAACGGCAGCTTGTACTTGCGCATCAATTCGTCGGCCAGTTCCTGCGACGCCGTCCAGTCGCTGTCCAGTTCATCCAGCGCGCGCTGCCGATCGATCACCAGGGACGTCATGATGCGGTCCAGCCCCTTCAATGTCGTGATTGCGCTCTGCACCATCTGGCCATTGGTAACGGCATCCTTGGCATCGGACATGCCCGGCGGCAGGTTGTGCGCGCGGATCACCGGCCCCATGGCCAGCGTAATCGCTGTGGAGGCCTTCTCGCGCGTGGAATTGAGCAGCCCTGGATTGCGTTTCTGCGGCATCGCGCTGGACACATAGGTATTGCCACCGCCCTCCTGCAGCAGGATCCAGGGGCGCGGCTGCGCATACTGCGTCATCACGTCCTCGATGAAGCTCCCTGTGTGCAGGGCGATGCTGGTCACGATCGAGCCCACTTCCACCGGCAGGTCCACGGCGCTGATCTGCGACGCATCATAGGCGTTATCCACCAGCGCGGAAAAACCGAGGTAGCTCGCCATTCGCGTGCGGTTCAGCGGCCAGCCCGTGCCGTTCAGCACCGTCGTTCCCATCGGCGAGCGATCGATACGCTGATAGGCTTCCCGCAGGCGCTGGGCATCGCGTTCCAGACCCGCATTGATGCCGAGCAGGTAGTGGCCATAACTGTTGGGCTGTGCGGCAACGCCGTTCGTGTAGTTCGGCACGATGGTTTCGGCGTGCTGCCGCGCCAGCTTGACGATGGTGGCGGAGGTCTTGTTGAGCTGGTCGGCCAGCGACAAGACTTCCTCGCGCAACATCGCCGCGCGCACCGTGGCGAGCATGTCCTGGCTCGAGCGGCCGGCATGGATCAGCGTGACTTCCTGACCTGCGGCCTGAATCATCAGTGGCTCGAAAGTAATTACCGTCGACGGCCGCTGGCCGCCGGGCTTGTCGCCATTGGCCAGCACCGTGGCAATGCCGCCCGCCACGCGCGGCGCCAGCGAGCGATCCAGCAATCCTTCGTCGGTATTGATGACCGTCGATGCCTTGTTGATCTCCCCTAGCCAAAAAAAGGCATCGTGGTCAGCGCCGCCCGCCGCGAATGCGGCTTGGGGGCCGACCGACATCATCAGCATGGCTAGTGCGGTCAGCCTGGCCAGCGATTTGACTCGGCTGTGCAGTCGGGGGGTAGGCATGTAGTCTCCAGAGGTGTTTGCTTGTTCGGACAGAATTCCGGATTCTAGGGTGAAATCGCTGAGCCGTGGAGCACGTGACATTCTGCCTGTGGTGCGCGTTGCTGCTGTGCTCCGGTGATAGGAAGGCAACGCCGGATATATCGAAATGGTGTCTCGATGCTCGAACGCTTGGCCAGGGGTGCCTTGGGCCTTGCAGCGTCGGGCGACGGGCTTGGAGGCCCGCGCCCGCCCGTTGCTGAGGCGGAACCCGACCGCAGACCCCCTCATGACTGATTGGTTCTTGATAAAGCTAGCAGTTATGAGTCACTGCCATTGGGCTGGCCACAGAGACACGGTTGCGTCCATTCTTCTTGGACTGGTACAACGCGTGGTCGGCGCGCGCAAGCGCCGCAGCCATGCTGTCGCTCGCGGCCAATTCTTCCGACGTAATCTGGGCGACTCCGACGCTGATGGTGATCGCGATGGACTGGCCATTGAACGTCACCGGTTCGGCGGCAATCCTCGCGCGAATGCGCTCGGCCGTTTCCACCGCTCCCTCCAGGGAAGCATGGGTCAGGGCTGCGACGAATTCCTCGCCGCCGAAACGGGCGGCGATGTCACCTTCACGCAGGGCGCTCCGCAACAGGCGGGCCACGTGCCTAAGTACGGCATCGCCGCCGTCATGTCCGTAGGTGTCGTTGACCCGCTTGAAGAAGTCCAGGTCGAAGGACATCACGCTCAGGGGCTGTCCATGGCGCCGCGCCTGGCTGCGCGCGACCCGGGCCCACTCGTCGAAGCGCCGACGGTTCGCCAGTTCGGTCAGGGGATCGTACTGGGCCTGCCGGGCCAGGCGTTCGCGTTGCAGGAACTTGTCATTCGCATAGTGCAATAGCATCCACTGCAGGACGGCCATGGCAAGAAACGCACCGGCGCCCAGCCACGCGCGCATGTGCCAGCCATGCAGGAAGGCCTTGTCGGATGCGGCCACCACCATCACCCATCTTCCCTGGTTGATGTTCAGAAACACACCGTACCGGCGCACGCCGTCGATGAGCGAGACGAAGCGGTGGACCTGCAGCGCTGTATCGCCGGCCAGAACCATCTGACGTGCGACGGACGCGTCCGCATAACCGGGGAGCGGCGGGTATCCACCCATCCGGGCTAGTACGTGGCCGCTGTCGCGGTCGACCACGGTCACGACACCTCCTGCGCCGAGGTCAAAGCCCCGTATCTCGATCTGCAGGTACCGCCGCTTCAAGGTGGCATTGGCGAGATAGCCAATGATGCTGCCCAGGTAGCGCCCCTCTGCGTCGTACACGGCGCGATAGACGAGGAAGCCTTGGGAGTCCGAATGGCTCGTATTGCCACGCCAGAAGAAAAGCCTCTCGTTCACGCCCGGCTGGCGAAGGTCCCTGGACACGGGGCCTTCCCGAAAACTGTCGAGCAGGGCCTGGTCGACTGGAAAGATGCTGCTTCTGCCGATGATGTCGCCGTTTGCATTAGTGATGAACACGGCGTCCAGCCAGCCCTGGGCCAGTTCACGTTCGAGGAACGGCTCGGCGTCAGCGATGGGGACATCGCGGTTAAGCAATACGGCGTCGCCAACGACACGCAGTTGATAGCGCATGGCCTGGAGGCTGGTGTCGAATTGCTCCGCCTTCAGCAAGGCCGTGTTGCGCAGGACGCGTACCGTGTCGTTCTCGATACGTGCCCGTTCGAACATCAGGTAGGCACCGATGGATGCTGCCTGGATGAGCAGGAAGAGCAACAGGAGACCGCGCCGGACATTCAGACTCAGGTGACGCTGGCTGTACTCGATGGATCGGCTCAGCGCCATGCTCGCTGCAGCCATTTTGATGCTCCTGTGGTCTCGGAGGATTCCGGGCACCGACTTACTGGAGAGTTCAAGGTACGGCTTGCGAGCAGATCGATCTTTACTTGTCGCGCCAAGGCCATTGCCTTCGATGACAGTGGAAGCACCGAGGCTGCACAATCTGCGCGCGATCAACATCGGTCTGCCCGGCCGCCTTTGGGGTGATAGACGCCGTGGATGCCAGCACAGGCTCGCTACCTTGCCGGGCACAACGCGAAGTATCGTCAGGGGGGCTCTTTGCCAAATCGATGCCTATTGGCGATCTCCTCGCGCACTTGCAGCGCGAGGGTTCCGATAAGGAGCGGCCGAACGTCACCGCAAGGCCGAGCAGTCGGCGTCAAAAAGGGAACGGCTTGACAGTGGCCGTGTCGCTGCAGGCCATGAGGCATGGGTGGCCAAGCTAAAGTCCGATAGCTCTGCTGATCCGCATTCATTGATCTCAAAAAAAGGCACCCCCGTAGCCGGGGGACTAGCGGGGGCGATCAAGGGATCGCAGGCTGGCTCAACGCGGGCCTGCCCCAGGAGTGTGCATAGGCGATTCGTGGGCGTGTGTTCGACTTCGCACGCAACGCAGTGATCGAGCAAGAACTCCGGGGCGTCGGCAGGCCGCGGATTTCCGGCATCCACTTCCCGTGGATCGGGCGCTCTGCGCGTGCAAATCTTGATTCACAAAATGCCCGGGCCGATCCACCCATCCGCGATGGCTCTGCACGCGTGAATGAAGGGCGCACTTTTCGGCGCGCCATCAGGGAGTGACGTCGGGTGCGGCGCAGTCATCTGGGCTGGTAAGAATGGCAGGCACGGCTCGAGCAGGCGCAGCTTTACCCGGCGAACGTCCACACGACAACCGACGCGACCAGGCAGTAGCAGCCGAACAGGTACCAGCGCCCCTGCTCCAGCCAGCGCGACAGCCAGCGCAGGGCCACCAAGCCGGCGATGAAGCTGAACACCATGCCTAGCAGGCTCGGTGCCAGCAGGTGCAGCAGGCCGTCAGTTGCGCCCGCATGCGCCTTGAAGAAGCGATAGCCTTCCTTGGCGATGACGGCTGGCGTCAGCACTACGGCCAGCGCGAAGCTGAACTCCTCGGCGCGGCGGCGCTCCACACCCAGCAGCATCCCGCAGGAGATCGTCGCGCCCGAACGCGACAGTCCGCGGAAAGGCAGGCACAGCCCCTGCACGGCACCAACCCAAAGGGCTCGCTGGCCAGTCAGGTCTTCGGTGGCTGTACTGGAGCGCCTAGAGGACACGATGATCAGAACGCCAGCCACAGCCAGACTGACCGCCATCAGCCTGGTATTGCCAAAGAGGTGTTCCACCTCGAAGCTGTCGGCGCCGCCCATCACGGCATGCTTGATGATGTACAGCAGGGCCAGCCCGACGACGCCCGTGGCTGCCGTGGCCACCGCCAGCAGGACACCGTTGTTCCACAGTGCCTTGGTCGATGAGAAATACGTCTGCTGCCACGAGCGCCAGAAATAGGCGATGACCGCGAACATCGTGCCCGTATGCAACATCACAAGCATCAGAGTCATGTCGGGCGAGGTCGGGTCCAGCCCCAGCCATTTCTCGGCCAGGATGACGTGCGCCGAACTGGAAACCGGCAGCAACTCGGCAAGGCCTTGGACACAGGCCAGGATGATGATTTGAAGCGTGGTCATGTGATGCTGTGTATCTGCATAGCGCCATGGATGGCTACGCTAATGTTGGGGCCGAATATTGCTTTGCGCATTTTCCGACATCCTTCCGAAGGGCGGCCGCTTTCTGCGTGCGTTGGGCAACATAGGAAACCAGTCGACGGTCATGCTGCGATGGCCAGACGCACTAGGCGAAGGGTTCGTCCGAGCGCCATGCAGCTCTCCTTCCTGCGTCTGCTGAAGAGACTTTATTCTTGACGGCCAGTCGCACCGACGCGTCATTGGCGCGTGTGCCACCAGTGGTCGGACGCACGCGCGCGCCGGTCACGAAATAAGCGTGCAGGTCGTGCGCGAAGCGGTTCAGCTTGCTGATGACGCCCTTGTTTCCACGGCTCAGCGCGTTGTAGCCGAGCACGGCCGGGATCGCCACGGCCAGGCCGAAGGCGGTCATGATCAGTGCCTCGCCGACAGGGCCGGCAACCTTGTCGATGGTCGGTACGCCCGAGGCGCCGATGCCGATCAGCGCGTGGTAGATGCCCCACACGGTACCGAACAGGCCGACGAACGGTGCGGTCGAGCCTACCGACGCCAGCACGGCCAGGCCCGATTGCATGCGTCCCACAGCCTCATCGATCGCGCTCTTGAGCGAACGGGTCAGCCAGTCGGAAATGTCGAGCACGTCGCGGAGTTGTGGCTGGCTGGCATGGTGGTGCTGCGTGGCCTCGCGGCCAGTGATGGCCAGCGTCCGGAATGGATTGGCTCCGTTGGCGCCGAGTGTATCGAGCGCGTGGTCGAAATCGTCGGCGTGCCAGAAATGCTTCTCCGCGCCATGCGCCATCTTCTTGATGCGAACCAGATCCCACGCCTTGGTGAGAATCACGATCCAAGACAGTACCGACATGATCAGCAGAATGATGGCGGTCGCGCGTATGACGAGATCGCCTTGCGACCAGAGATGGGAAAGTCCGAGGTCTTGCATGGTAGTTCCTGAAAAGAGTCAGTGTTGAGATCAAGGGCCACTCAGAACGGTTTGGACACAGCCAGATAGAAGCTGCGGCGCGGGGCATACTGCGGTGCGCCGACACCGATACCGGTGCCGTCTCGTAACTCATAGGAGCGATCGAACAGGTTGACCACGGTAAACCGGGTCTTGAGCTTGCCGATGGCGGGCAGATCAAAGGTGTGCGCGATACCGACGTTGACCTGAAAGTAGGCCGCCAGGTGCGAGGTATTGGCAAAGCCGTTGCGCAGCCCACTGCCGTAGATGGCATCGGCGGTCAGCAGGTTGCCTTTCCACAGATATGAGGTGCCCATCGATGCCGCCACAGTCTGGTCGTGATCGAGGTGGACCCAGTTGTTGGCGATATAGGCCTGTTCTTCCGGCGAGAAATTGAACTGGCCGGTCTCGATGCCCTTGCCCATCGCCCGCGACACGCCAACATTCAGGTAAGCGCCAAAGTTGCCCTGATGATAATTTGCCGTGCCCTCCAGTCCGTAGATCTTGCCCTGGTCATAGTTGAACGTGGAGAAGATCAACGCATTGCCGAACTGGCCCTCATCCTGGAGGTGGCGCACTTTCCGATAGTAGGCATCCAGGCCCACGGTCAGATTGCGGGTCGCCTGATGCGAAACGCCGAGGTCAAAATAGTCGGAGCGTTCTGAGCGTACGGCCGTGTTGGCGTCGGAGGGGAGTGCATTCGTGGTGTCGATGAACTTCGTGACCGTGGTGGTATCGATCTTCTCCGTGGCTGGCGGCGTGAAGTACCGGGCGTAGCCGGCATGGACCCGTGTCGTGTTGGACACGTCATAGGTCAGCCCGAGCCGCGGGCTGAGTTGCTGCTCGCTCACTACCGTGTTGACGTGGTCATAGCGAGCGCCGTAGTTGACGGTCAGCTTGTCCGTGGCCTTCCACTCGTCTTGCAGGTAGAAGCCAAGCGTCGTGCCCGAGAGACTGCTGTTATCCACGATCGTGAATGGCACGCCGCTGGTCTGGTTACCGTTGGCATCGGCCGGGAATACCGTGGAGGTATTGTCCACGCCGAAGTTCTCGCGCTGCACGAATAGCCCGGTGCGAAGTGTGTGCCGCGGGTTCAGTACGTAACTGGCATCGGCCTGCACGCCATACGCCTCGTTGCGCCGCGTGATGTCCGCGGCTACGCCGTTGTAGACAAGGTCGCCGACAGGATCCGGGGAGTAGTCGATGCGGCTGGTGCGGTGGAACAGCGAGACCTGGTAATCCAGCGCCGCCGACACCTTGCTCTGGTACGACAGGATCTGGAAGTCGGTTTTCTCGCGCTGGTTGGCGTTCAGGTTTTCCGAGGCAGGAGGCGTCACGCCGTCCAGCGTGAACTGGGGTGTCAATCCGGGGCGGTTGGGAATCTCAAAGCGGTTGTTGGCCGTGCCGAACAGGAAGCTGACCCGATTGTCCGCATCGAGCAGATAGGACAGCATGCCGAAGCCCTTGCTCTGGTCGGTGTGGTCGTGGATAGCATTCGGGCTGCTGGTCGGATTCTCGATGCCCAGATTGTTCTCCACGAAGGAGCCGCTCAGGTAGTAACTGAATGGCCCCTTGGTGCCTTGAATCTGGGCGTTGACCTCATGATCTGCATGGCTGCCGATCACCGTACCGATTTCGCCACCGAAGGCTTTTGGTTCGCCGTTTTCGTCGGTGGGCGCGCCCTTGGTGGTGATATCCACGATGCCGGCGGTACGGTAGCCATACTGTGCCGGCAGGGCTCCCGTGATGAGTTTGATTTCATCGGCAAAGCGCGTGTCGAGCATTTGTCCGAAGCCGCTGATCGGCTCCGGAACAATGACGCCGTTGATGCGGTACTGGAGATTGGAGTGGTCACCGCGTACATGCAACTGACCGAAAGAATCCTGCACGACACCAGGCGCCTGCAGCAGCACCTGGTTCAGGGGCGTGTTTTCGCCTAACGGCAGTGTTTGGATATCGGTGCTGTCGAAGCGATAGACGGAACTGCCAGTCTCCGGCGAGAGCGCGTTGCGGGCCTCGTCCAATCGCTTGGCGGAAACAACGACCGTGTTCAGGGTTTTATCGCCGCCTGCGTTGGTGGCAGGCTGTTCCGTTGCGGAAGGCGAGGATGGTGACGCTGGCGGATTGGACTCTGCCGATTGGGCTTGTGCGGCAACGACGAACGTCGACGTGACGCCGGCCGCAACGGCTCGTAGCGGAAAACGGGTCATGGAACACCTTTGCAGGGCAGGAATGATCGGGCTGCGGGACTAGCGCCTCGCCCGCGCGAACTAGCGGTACATTCCGATCAGCAGAGGTGGCCCGCGACTACGGGCAGGGGGTGAAAATGCCAGCGCCAGATGGCGGCTGAAGCGTGCAGGGAAGTGCCAGCGGCGCTCGCACGCGGCCACCATCCAGCAGGCAATCACGGGAATGGCGACAGCAATGGCGGCAAGCGCAAGGCATGTCGGGCAAACGTCGTGTGCAGGTCCGCATTGCTCTATGTCGACAGGTACCGCACAGGAGCTCGTTTGGTGGTGAGCCTGCAAGTGACCGACCGCATGGACGACCGCTGCCGACTGCCCGAATAGCAGGAACAGGACCAGCAGGATCGATAACCAGCGCTGCCGCATGGAGGGCGTTGAAGAGGATCGAATCGAAGGTGCCAGGTAGCCAGACGTTCTTTGCAACTTTGTTGCAAGTCTGCCATCGATAAGCCGGACGAGCAAACACTCAGTAGAGAGGCCGTGTTGCGCAGGATTGACCAGAATTGTCAGCTTGTCAGTTGGATCGCCAGACAGGTGAGCAAGGCTCCACATCGTCGCAAGTGCCCATCGATCGATGCTGATACGCAGGTCTTGAGTGTGGCTTCGGCGGCGGCTCAAGGGCGTCGGGATGGCAGGCCATTCGCTCGTCTATTATGGTTGGCAGGCAAGCCAGTTGCCGCTGAACCGCGCGGCAACCTTTTATCGGAAGGGAGTCAGGCATGAGCACTTGCGACCTGCCGCACCATGCCCATCATCATCACCGGCATGGCATGAACTGTGGCCATACGGCAATCCGGCACAACGGGCACGTCGATTTTCTGCATGACGGCCATCTGCACCATCCACATGCGGGCCATGTCGACGAGCACCGACTTGAAGTGAGTGCGATGAATCCCGACCGATGCACGCCGGACCACAACTGTGGGGGGCACGAGCCCGGGCATGTTCACGGCCCCGGATGCGGGCACGAAGCGGTGCCACACGGCGATCACATTGACTATCTGGTCAATGGTCATCTTCACCATCCACACGGCGACCATTGCGACGATCACGGCGCGGTAGACCTGTTGTAGCGTGCCGGAACGATAATCGCCGTTCTCCTCGCGGAGCCGCTTCATCAGCGCCACTGCGACCGTCTCTCACTGAATGCCTAACGTCCGAGCCCCACTGGCTTTGAGCGACCCGTCTGACCCCTTGGGCAACCCTATGGCAGAGACCGGTCCATAACCAAAATCGGACATTTGAATGGCGGGGCAGAGCCAGAAGTCCTACTTGCGCGCCGCCAGATAGCTGCGCCAGCACAGCACGCAGCAGTAAATGGCAAGAAGCGTCGCAAAGACCGGCCAGAAGTGGAGCCACCAAAGCCAGCCGTAGCCCGGTGCAACCTGCTTCAACTTGACGGGTGCGCCGACGATCACCGTAATGCTCTCCCCGACTAGTGTTTGGCCAACGTCGACAACCGAGATAGTCAAGTCCGAGACTCCACTAGGTAATGCTCCTCCAGGTACTGTCACAGATTCTGGTGGCCATACCAAGCGGTGGGTGGAGTTGTAGTTTTCGGTGGGGACCAGAGCACGACCCATGGTCGTTCCGTTGTGGGAATTTACGGGTAGTGCATCAAATTCTCTATCCAATCCCGCGGTCGATGTCACACGAACCGTGATTGGTTCCCCAGGTTGCTTGAACTCTAGGTAGCCACGTTCCCTGAAGTCTGCATTGTGTTGGTACGAGTCCAACTCTGGTCTCTTGTCCTGCCACCCGCGCCGATTGAACATCAAATTAATTTCGAGCGGGGCCTTCAAAACCCGATATACCCGGAAGCTGACCGCCACCTAAACAGGCGGTCATCGACCTGACTACAGGCATCCGTCCGTTACCCGCCTGCCTCGCAGTTCACGGACGCGCATCCGCAGCCTGTGGCCGGCAATGCCGTCGAATGGCCGGCGGTCGGCTTTGGGCGGCTCTGGTTACCCATCAATGCCGGATCTGACCAAATCCGCCATCCGCCCATCTTGTTGCGCTTTCCGTCGTCAAACGAAAGTCCGGTTGCACATTGACGCTTGCGAGAACGTCCCCGAATGCATCAATGGCGGTCAGTGTGCCGAATGGCTCGAATTCGTCTGGCGTGATCGCTAACCTGACATTCACGAGCTGCGAGGCGATCTCGATGGAGACTTGCTTGTTGAGCTGCGCGTGCAATTGCTGCTCGTGCCGGCGGATGACCTCGGATGCCGTCTTCACCAATGTCTGGTGCGCGGTAGCGTCGAGCGGTTTCGGATCGACCTTGTTTCTGCCCATTGTCCATGGGCCAACGAGGGCAGGTTCCGCGCTGCCGTCGCGGAACATCTCGACGGCCCACCCCTCGCCGTCCTCGTTCTTCACCACCTTCGCCGTCCAGCCTTTATCTCGCCAAAGCCGGGGCTCATGGATTTGAGAAGTGTCGTCGTCCAAAAGGGCGGAGTCGTCTTGGGACATGGAAATGGTCGTCACGGAATTGGGGGAGCCGGTTCGTCGTTGCGGGCCGGGGTGCGTAATCAAAATACTGTATAAATATACAGTGCATGACGCATTGACTGCAAGGGGGGTAGAGATCGTGTAGCAACTACCTTGGAGGGCGGGCAGCACATCAGTGCGCTGTCTTCGCTCTCAATCCGAATTCCGTAGCGTAGTGAAGGCGTTGACCGGCTGAATCCGCGACCCCTCTCGGTCATTGAGAGTTGTGGCGGGAGCGACGAGAGGTATCGCAAGGTGCCTCAAGATGAGGCCGCATACGGAGGTATGTTGCTTCCCGCCTGGTGAGAACAGAAGCTGGCGGCATCCCCTTTTGTGCGCAAACACGGGATCAAGGTTCAGCTATTCTGAGGAACGGGCTCGGCATACGGCGGCAGCTTCAGTCATCCCTGGAAGAACCGGTCGCGCCGTGTGGTCAGCGCCTTTGTAGCCATCGCGCAAATGGCACGATACTGGCGCACCGACGTCGGGATCTCTGACCACTGAGCCAGATCAGCAGGCGCAGGCGATGGGATTGTCGTGGAGGGAGGGGCGGAACTCACTGTGAACGAGTCAGTTCCGCGCGATGAAGCATTGGTCAGTGTCCACTGGACTGGCCGCAGCCCAATTCACGGCCGTCAAACTACAGCTTCAATACCTCCGCACCATTTACGAACTTAGCTCAGCACTAGGTCGAGAGTTCTCCCCGGATGATATCTGCGCCTGCACTGAGAGCATTCAGTTTGCCTCTTGCTACTCGACGAGGTAAGGGCGCCATGCCACAGTTAGTGCAAGGATACAGCTTGTCTGCATCTACAAATTGAAGCGCCTTCCGTAGGGTATTTGCTACTTCTTCCGGCGTTTCAATGGTATTGGTCGCGACATCGATGGCTCCCACCATCACTTTCTTGCCACGAATGAGTTCGATCAGATCAATCGGAACGTGAGAGTTGTGGCACTCCAGCGAGACAATATCGATATTGGACTTCTGCAGCTTGGGGAAAGATTCTTCATATTGGCGCCACTCGGACCCCAGCGTCTGCTTCCAATCGGTATTGGCCTTGATGCCGTAGCCGTAGCAAATATGCACGGCCGTTTCACACTTGAGGCCTTCGATTGCTCGCTCCAAGGTGGCGATTCCCCAGTCATTCACCTCGTCAAAGAAGACGTTGAACGCCGGCTCATCAAACTGGATGATGTCGACGCCGGCAGCCTCCAACTCCTTGGCTTCCTGATTGAGGATCTTGGCGAATTCCCAGGCTAGCTTCTCGCGGCTCTTGTAGTGACTATCGTAGAGCGTATCGATCATGGTCATGGGTCCCGGCAGGGCCCATTTGATGGGCTGCCTGGTTTGCTGACGCAGGAACTTTGCGTCTTCAACAAACACAGGCCTCGGGCGGCTCACAGCGCCAACCACGGTCGGCACACTCGCGTCATAGCGATCGCGAATTCTGACGGTCTCACGTTTCTCAAAATCGACCCCGCTAAGGTGCTCGATAAACGTGGTGACGAAATGCTGGCGCGTTTGCTCGCCATCACTAACGATATCAATGCCCGCGTGCTGTTGTTCTTGCAGCGACAAACGCAACGCATCTTGTTTGCCTTCGACCAATTCCTCGTCTTGTAGCTTCCAGGGCGACCAGAGCTTTTCAGGTTGAGCAAGCCAGGAAGGTTTGGGCAAGCTGCCAGCAGTTGAGGTAGGCAATAGCTTTTTCATAACAGATGATCTCGTATTTTTTTGGTTGGTCAGAGAGCGTAATTGTTAGCCCATTGTTCAAGAACTCTTCTGTACGGCTTGATGAAGTGTTCTTCCGTAAATTTTCCCTGCTTGACAGCTAGTTCGCTACGTTCTACCCGATCGTAGACAATCTGCGTCAGGGAATAATCCTTGTTCTTCAGGCTCGGCTGATAGAGTTTTCCCGCTGCAGAATTGGCGTTGTAAATCTCCGGCCGGTAAATTCTCTGAAACGTCTCCATCGTGCTGATGGTGCCGATAAGCTCAAGATTGGTGTAGTCACCGAGCAGATCGCCGAGGAAGTAAAAAGCCAAAGGCGCAACACTGTTCGGCGGCATAAAGAAGCGAACCTGCATCCCCATCTTCTCGAAATATTGATCGGTCGAGGATAATTCGCTCTGCTGATATTCGACGCCCAGTATGGGGTGATGATTTTCAGTTCGATGGTAAATCTTGCTGCTGGAAGCGCTGATACAGATAACCGGCGGCTTACCGAAGCGATTTTTGTAAACGCTTGAGTTCACAAAGTGCTTGAATAGCTTTCCATGCAAATCACCGAAGTTGTCCGGGATGCTAAACGTGGATTTGTCATGATTGTGCTCGGGCAGCAAAACGCTGAAGTCGTAATCTCGCACGTAAGAGGAGAAGTTATTTCCCGCAATACCATCGATGCGTTCGTTGGTTTGCTTGTCGATGATGTTTGTTTTCAGTATCTCGATCAACGGAAATACATCGCCGCCGGCGGCATCAATATTCATCTCCACAGAAACGATTTCGAGCTCGACAGAATATCGATCACCTGTCGGATTATCCCAATGCGCCAGGTTATTGAAGCGATTGTCAATCATCCTCAGGGTGTTGCGCAGATTCTCTTGGCGACTCTGTCCTCGGGCCAGATTGGCAAAGTTGGTTGTTATGCGCGTATTGTCAGATGGTTGGTAATCTTCATCGAAACGAATACTCTTGATGCCAAATGTGAAATCTTTGCTCATAGCGATCTGATGCCCTGGTTTCCGAGAGAATATTTGAATTTGTTTCGTGCCCGTTACGCCCTTGTTTCAGGCCGCGACCATTTCCTCGGCGTTGGCGGATCTTGTCTGGCGCGTCAATTCGACCAACGGCAATGCCCGCTGGACCGCGAGTCTGGCCCGCTGGATAAGGGCCTCGTTCTGCAGGCGGTAGTCGACGAAATCCTTGTCGGTGGCGTAGACGCCCAACGGCAAGGTACGTGCCTGGAAGAAGCTGAACAGTGGCCGCAACTGGTGGTCGATCATCAGGGCATGGCGCTCGCTGCCGCCGGTGGCAGCCAACAAGACCGGCTTGTCGATCAAGGCGTCCTGATCAATGAAGTCGAAGAAATGCTTGAACAGGCCCGAGTAAGAGCCGCGGAAGACCGGTGTTGCCACCACCAGGACGTCGGCTTGCTCGACCGCCGCAAGCTCTCGCTCCACCGTGTCGGACATTTGAGAGCGCCAGACCGCGCCAGCAAGCTGCGGCGCGAGTTGACCCAACTCGACCAGCCGTTGCTCGCACGGGACTTCTTCAGCGATCAGGTCCAGCAGGTGCTCTGTCAGAGCCGCAGACTTGGAGGGGCGTTGCAGCCCACCGGAGACCGCTACTACGCGGAGTGGAAGTGTCATCTTTGTTTTCATATGGATGGATCTGCGCGGTGCCGGGAGACGCGATGCGTACCGATGCAAGCGCATTGACCAAGCCGAGAGCGCGCATTCACAGCGGGCCGCCGCCGTTGCTCGCTGTTTGCCGCCATCCCGTTAAGGACGGTGCAAACCAACTGCTGCAATGGCATACGCTCGGTCCATGCGCCATGTCGGCCACCGGGCAGTCTCATGCGCTGAGCCAGCTCGGGCACAGCCTGGTCGGCATCCGCCCAGCCCTCGCCAACGTCAACCGCATCACGCGCGCGACCACTGGTGTAGAGCTGCAGCACCAACTCGGTCTGGGAGAATGCAAACAAACAATAGGAGCGGATGCTATCGACAGATAACCATGAAGTAAAATGGTTAAAACTCACATATCCATGAATTTGGATCATGTGAGTGCTTCAGCGATATCCCTATCGGCGTCGCTCAGCTGGTCAATAAGCAGGGCGTTGACAGCCCACGTCGGTGTGCAGAACCTGACCCACTCGGCTGTGAGCCTCAGGCTGTTCGGAGGTCGAAGCCTGCGCCTGAAGCAATCTGACCTGACGCCTCGCAGCACACACCAGGAACTGACGGCGCGCAGACTGGCCTTGCACTGCTATATCCAGACGCACTGGAGAACGGGCCGGCGCTTCGGATGGCGTACCACTAGCAAGCGTCTGGCGGGGACCCTGACTAACGCTCCGGCAGAGCGCGCCGATCGGAATCGATTTTCTTGGGGCGGCGGCGTCGGAATTCTGCGCCGGCTTCGGGTCAATCCTTCGCAAACCGATAGGACACCAGCGATTCCGTGTTGCTGTCGATCACGATGGATTTGCCCGCAGGCGGAAATGCGCGCTGCACGCAATCCTGCCTGGGGCAGACGCGGCAACCGGGACCAATCGGTGCAACGTCCGACGGATGATCGATGTCGATGTGATCGGCGTAGACGAGCTCGCGTGCGTGCGCGAGCTCGCATCCAAGACCCACGGCGAAAAGCTTGCGCCTGGCCCGAAAGCCGCCGCCGCCCCGTTCGATCGTCCTGGCGATGCCGAAGTAGCGGATGCCGTCCGGCATTTCGGCGACCTGAGTCAGGATGCGGCCGGGCTGGGCAAACGCTTCGTGGACATGCCAGAGCGGACATGCGCCGCCGTGGCGGGCGAAGTGGAACGAGGTCGCGCTCTGGCGCTTCGAGATATTGCCGGCCTGGTCCAGCCGGACAAAGTAGAACGGTACGCCGCGCGCATGGGGCCGCTGCAGCGTGGAAAGCCGATGGCAAACCGTTTCGATGCTGACCTGGAACTGTTGCTGCAGGAGTTCGATGTCATAGCGCACCCGTCGTGCCGCATCGAGAAAGTCGGCATATGGCAGCAGCATCGCGCCCGCGAAATAGTGCGATAGCCCCTGGCGCACCAGTTCCTGCGTGGACGCATCCGCAAACGCGGCCTGGCGGATTTCCGTATCGATGATGTCGCCATGCCTGAGCAGGGCGTATTGGGTGGCGAGCTGGAACGCCTGCTGGGCGTCGCTGAGCCCGGCCCGGATGGTCATCCGCTTACGGGTGGGGTCGAAGCGGCGCAGCCAGGCCTCGCCATCGGACTGCTCCACCACGGTGACGCCGAAATCCTGTCGCAGCAAGCGCTGCAGCGGCCCGCTGCGTGCGCCTGGTACCAAGGCCGCCGAACCCGCCAGATCCTCGGCCAATACATCGAGGGCGTCCAGATAGTTGTTCTGCCGGTTGAAATGATCCCGGACCTCCTCATGCGGTAACGGTGCTCCCATGCGGCGTACCGCCTCGGATGTCGTGCCGGGATCGAGATCGCCATAGAAACGATCGACCGTCTGGGCGTATTCGTCCTGCAAGCGGCCATGCCTGGCGTAAAGGCTCAGGAACGCGTCGACAAGATCCGGCGCGTGCTCGCTCATGCGCTGTAAAGCGGCGGGGCCGATGGCGCCTGACCAGACCGTGCGGTCCTTCAGCGCGGCATCCAGCTCCGCCAGTTGCCGCTGATCCTTGTCTTCCGAGAACTGGGCGACGTCGCCGCCAAACACTTCGGCCAGTTTGAGCAGTACCGCAGCGGTCACGGGGCGCTGGTTGTTCTCGATCTGGCTGACATAGCTAAGTGATAGCGATAGCCGTCCGGCCAACGCCATCTGGCTCCACTCGCGCTGTTCGCGGAGCCTTCGCACGCGCGCGCCGACAAAGATCTTCCGGGATTTCGTCATTTCACAATCTTCACAAATTTGATCGAGGAGATGCGAAGCAATTCACAGATTTTCTCTTTTACTTCAGTAACTTGTGTGAATCTGTGAAGGTTGCGGGTAGATTCTGCTTGAGATTTTCGATCATGTCGAGTGACCTTGGAGACGCTATGGCTGCCGCTGACATTCCCCGTATTCCCTTGTTGATCAATGGTGAGTTCGTCCAGTCCCGGACATCCGAATGGCGGGACGTTGTGAATCCTGCAAACCAGCAGGTATTGGCTCGTGTGCCGATGGCCACGGCGGACGAAATAGCCGCTGCCGTTGGAGCAGCGCAGGCAGCGTTCCCCGCGTGGAAGAAAACGCCGATCGGCGCCCGCGCGCGCATCTTCCTGAAGTACCAGGAACTGATTCGCGCCAATATGAAATCCCTGGCTGCCACGCTCACAGCCGAGCAAGGCAAGACGCTGGCGGACGCGGAGGGCGATGTGTTCCGCGGCCTGGAAGTGGTGGAGCATGCCGCCGCCATCGGCAACCTGCAACTGGGCGAACTGGCCAACAACGTGGCCGCGGGCGTCGACACCTACACGCGCCTGCAACCGCTGGGTGTCTGTGCGGGCATCACGCCGTTCAATTTCCCGGCGATGATTCCGCTGTGGATGTTCCCCATGGCAATTGCCTGCGGCAATACGTTCGTGCTCAAGCCCTCGGAGCAGGACCCGATGGTGACGATGCAACTGGTGGAACTGGCGCTGGAGGCGGGCATCCCGAAGGGGGTGCTCAACGTCGTGCATGGCGCCGCCGATGTTGTGAACGCCATCTGCGATCACCCGGACATCAAGGCAATCTCGTTCGTTGGCTCGACCAGGGTTGGCACACATGTGTATGAGCGCGCATCGCTGGCGGGCAAACGCGTGCAATGCATGATGGGGGCGAAGAACCACGCCATCGTGCTGCCCGACGCTCACAAGGAGCAGACGCTCAACGCGCTGGCTGGCGCCGCATTCGGTGCGGCAGGGCAGCGTTGCATGGCGGTGTCCGTCGTCGTGCTGGTCGGCGAGGCCAATCGCTGGTTGCCGGACCTGGCAGCCAAGGCCCGGTCGCTCAAGGTGGGCCCCGGGCAAAACAATCCCGATGTCGGGCCTGTTATCTCCCGCAGTGCCAAGGCGCGTATCGAAGGGCTCATCGCCCAGGGGGTGGCGGAAGGCGCGACGCTGGAACTCGACGGACGCATGCCGGAGCTTCCTGGCGGCCTGGCCGAGGGCAATTACATCGCGCCGACCATCTTTTCGGGTGTCCGCCCCGGTATGGAGATCTACGACCAGGAAGTGTTTGGTCCCGTGTTGTCCTTGGTAAGTGTCGAGTCGCTAGACGACGCCATCGCGCTGGTCAACGCCAATCCCAACGGCAATGGCGTGGCGATCTTCACGCAATCCGGCGCGGCGGCGCGCAAGTTCGAGGAAGAGATCGATGTGGGCCAAGTGGGCGTCAATGTGCCGATTCCGGTCCCGGTGCCGCTGTTCTCGTTCACCGGGTCCCGCGCGTCCAAGCTGGGCGACCTCGGGCCCTACGGCAAGCAGGTGGTGCTGTTCTACACGCAGACCAAGACCATTACGTCGCGCTGGTTCGAGGATGACGTGACCACCGGCGTCAACACGACGATCCGCCTGCAATAGGCCAGGAGCGAGCGATGGATTTCGATCTCAACGAGGACCAGCTCGCCTTCCAGCACACGGCGCGTCAGTTTGCGGACCAGGAGTTCGCACCTTACGCCGGCGAGTGGGACGAAATGCGGCACTTTCCGCGCGACACGATCCGCAAGTCTGGCGAGCTTGGCTTCTGCGGGCTCTACACGCCTGTCGAGCACGGTGGGGTCGGCCTGTCCAGGCTCGATGCGACGATTGTCTTCGAGGAACTGGCCAGCGTCTGTCCATCCACTGCCGGCTTTATCACGATCCACAACATGGCGACGTGGATGGTGACGACGTTTGGTTCCCGGGAGCTTGCCTCGCAGTGGGGCCCCAGGCTCGCCAGCGGCCAGGCGCTGGCGTCGTACTGCCTGACCGAGCCAGGCTCGGGTTCGGACGCGGCGTCGTTGCGGACCACCGCGCGCATGGACGCGGAAGGTCTCGTCGTCAACGGCAGCAAGGCGTTCATCTCGGGCGCGGGCGAAACCGACGTATTGGTGCTGATGGCCAGAACGGGTGGCTCCGGGGCAGCGGGCATCTCGGCATTGCTGGTGCCGGCGGACAGCCCTGGTATTCACTATGGCAAGAAGGAAGCGAAGATGGGCTGGAACAGCCAGCCCACCCGAACCATCAGCTTCGACAACGTGCGGGTGCCGGCTGCCAACCTGCTGGGCGAAATCGGCAGCGGTTTCAAGATCGCCATGAAGGGGCTGGATGGTGGTCGCATCAACATCGCCACCTGCTCGATCGGCGCCGCACAAGGCGCGCTGCGCGCCGCGCATCGGTACATGCATGAACGACAGCAGTTCGGCAAGCCGCTGGCGGATTTTCAGGTACTGCAGTTCAAGCTGGCAGACATGGCCACCGAACTGGTAGCGGCCCGTCAGATCGTGCGTCTGGCCGCGTCGAAGCTTGATGCGGGCGATGCCGAGGCATCGGTGTATTGCGCGATGGCGAAGCGGCTTGCCACGGACGTCGGCTTCAATGTCTGCAACGAGGCGCTGCAGATCCACGGCGGATATGGCTATATCCGCGAGTATCCGCTGGAACGCTTGCTGCGCGACGCGCGCGTGCACCAGATACTGGAAGGCACGAACGAGATCATGCGCGTGATCGTCGCCCGACGCCTGCTTCAGGACAACGCGACGGAGGTGATCCGGTGACGGAAAAAATGCATCACGACGTACCGGTGCGCATCGGCACGCTGTTGACCGCAAGTGGCCATCTGTTCGGCCGCGTCACGCTCGATGCGCCGGACAGCCTGAACGCACTGACCATGGCCATGGTCGAGCACATCGATCCGCAACTGGAGCGCTGGGCGGTGGATCCGAAGGTGGTGGGCGTCATCATCGACGCGGCAGGCGACAAGGCCTTCTGCGCCGGTGGCGATATCGTCGGGCTATACCGGTCGATGCAGAACGCCGGGGCGGGCAACGTGCCCGCCGATGCGGCCGCGTTCTTCGCCCGCGAATACCGAATGGACTATCGCATCCACCGCTATCCGAAGCCAGTGATCTGCTGGGCAACGGGCATCGTTATGGGAGGCGGCATTGGGCTGCTTGCCGGCGCCTCCCACCGCGTGGCGACTCCGACTTCGCGCATGGCGATGCCCGAGGTTGGAATTGGCCTCTATCCCGATGTCGGTGGTAGCTGGGTGCTGTCCAGGATGCCCGGCCATATTGGGATGTTCCTGGGACTGACGGGGGCATTGCTGAATGCCGGCGATGCGCGCTACGTAGGCCTTGCCACGCACGCTGTGCATGCCGGGCAACGCGGCATGCTGCTGGAGTCGATCGCGCAGGCATGCTGGCACGGGGATGCGCAAGCCGATGCCAGCCGTATCGACGGGCTGCTTGCCATGCTCGGGGACGGTCAGGAATTGCCGCCGTCGCCGTTGCGCGAGCATGCAGCACGGATTGCAGGTCTGGTTGACGGTGACGATCTGGCGCAGATCGTCACGCGCCTGCGGGCCCTCGCCGAAGACCCGGATCCCTGGCTGGCCAAGGCTGGCCGCGCGGTCGCCGGTGCGTCGCCCACCTCGCTTGCGCTGACATTCGCCATGCAGCAACGCGCGCGGCGCATGACCTTGGCCGAGGTCTTTCGCATGGAATGGCAGGCGTCGATAGGCTGTTGTGTGCACCATGACTTTCCGGAAGGCATCCGCGCCCTGTTGATCGACAAGGACAAGCAACCGCGCTGGCAGCCGGCCACGCTGGATGCCGTCACGGCCGAGCTTGTCGACGCGCACCTTGCGCCGCGCCATGGCGGCGTGCATCCACTGGCTGATCTGAGCTGATTCAGGAGACAACGACATGACCCGCAGCACACGTATCGCATTCATCGGGCTGGGCAACATGGGCGCCCCCATGGCGCTGAATTTGCATCGCGCCGGCTTCTCAGTGACCGCCTTCGACCTGAGCACGGAAGCGCTGGCGCGCGTGCGCAGCGAAGGGGTGGCCACTACCGACACTGTCCGGGCGGCGGTGGACGGTGCCGGGATCGTGATCTCGATGCTGCCAAACAGCCGCCACGTTGAGTCGCTTTTTCTCGGCACAGAGGGGCTGCTGACGCAACTGCCGCAGGGCGCGCTGATCATCGACTGCAGCACGATCGCGCCGGCGTCGGCGCGCAGGGTGGCGGATGCCGCGCGCGAGAGAGGCATCGACATGATCGACGCACCGGTTTCGGGCGGAACGGCTGGTGCGGCCGCCGGCACGCTGACGTTCATCGTGGGCGGTAGCGAGGCGGCGTTGGCAAAGGGCCGGCCGGCGCTCGATGCCATGGGCAAGAACATCTTCCATATGGGCGAATCGGGCGCGGGCCAGGTGGCCAAGCTCTGCAACAACATGGCGCTTGGCGTGATCATGGCCGTTACCGGCGAAGCGTTGGCACTTGGCGTCTCGCAGGGCCTGGACCCGGCCAGGCTGTCGCAGATGATCGCCGTCAGCACCGGGCGGAGTTGGGCCACCGAGGTCTGCAATCCCTGGCCCGGCGTACTTGACAATGCACCATCTTCACGTGGTTACAGCGGCGGGTTCGGCAACGACCTGATGCTGAAGGATCTGGGGCTCGCCGTGGACGCCGCGATGTCGGCCGGCGCGACTGTGCCGCTTGGAGAGCTTGCGCGCAATCTGTACTCGCTGAATCAGCGCGCGGGACGCGGTGGCCTGGATTTTTCGAGCGTGATCCAGCTCTTCACAGCGGAGATTGCGTCCGGCAAGGGAACTTGACAGGCCGGCACGACAGGGCGAGCCATTCAGCGCGAAAACTCGCTTGGCACGCCAAGCATGCGATGTCCGAGCGACGCCGTGTGTTGACGTGCCTGTTCGGGGACAAAGAGATAGAAGCGCCAGAGGTCGGCCTAGCTGGACTCCAGGGCATGGATCTCGTCGTAGGCGTCGCTGGCCGTCGGGCAGGGGAACTGGCTGGTGTGTGTCTGATATGGCGATGGTTCAGTTCGGGGCGACGTCCGCGGAGCGGCGGGCCAGTTCAATAAAGGCCTTCACGTAGTCGATGTCGATGTCGCCCTCGCGTGCGCCCAGGAAGATCTGTTTGGCGACCCCGTCGGCGCCCAGGCGAACGGCCGTGACGTCCATTTTCTGCGCGTATTCGGCCACTAGCCAGCGCGGCAGTGCGGCAATGCCGCGTCCGCTGGCCACCATCTGCATCATGATGTCGGTCGTCTCGATGGTCTTGTGGCGCTTGGGCGTGACGCCCGCCGGCTGCAGGAACATGTTGTAGATATCGAGCCGATCGATTGCAACCGGGTAGGTGATCAGCACTTCATCGGTCAGTGCATCAGCATCCACATACGGCAGGCCAGCAAGGCGATGGTCCTTGCCGACGACGAGCACCTGCTCGTAATCGAACACGGGCTCGAAATGCAGGCCCGGCTTGTAGAGCGGGTCGGGCGTAACGAGCATGTCAATCTCATACCCGAACAACGCGCCAATGCCGCCGAACTGGAATTTTTGCTTCACATCGACATCCACGTCGGGCCATTTGGCCAGATAGGGCGACACGATCTTGAGCAGCCACTGGTAGCACGGGTGGCATTCCATGCCGATGCGCAGCGTGCCACGTTCACCCTGCGCGAACTGTCGGACGCGTTCTTCGGCCAGGTCGAGCTGGGGTAGCACGCGGTTCGCCACCGCCAGCAGATAGGACCCTGCCTGCGTCAGCCGCAACGTACGACCCTCCCGTAGCCAGATGTCGGTGCCAAGCTGCAGTTCCAGCTTCTTCATGGCATGGCTAAGCGCCGACTGCGTCAGGCAGAGCACGGAAGCGGCGGCAGTCAGGGAACCCTGGCGGTCCACTTCCCGGAGGATCGATAGATGAATGCGCTCAAGCATGAGTGATATTCATTGAATTCTGAATAACGATCATTTTACTTCATGTGATGCCGTTCCTACAATCCGGCTTCGACTTGAATACGGATGACGCCATGACCACGATCCACAACCTCGGCTTTCCGCGTATCGGCGCGAAGCGCGAACTGAAATTCGCACTGGAGTCCTACTGGAAGGGTGAAACATCGCGCGACGAACTGAAGCGGCTAGCCGCCGAGTTGCGTCAACGACACTGGAATAGTCAGAAAGGTCTGGATCTGGTG
The DNA here is from genome assembly GCF_000319775.1 of Cupriavidus sp. HMR-1. Classification (NCBI taxonomy): domain Bacteria; kingdom Pseudomonadati; phylum Pseudomonadota; class Betaproteobacteria; order Burkholderiales; family Burkholderiaceae; genus Cupriavidus; species Cupriavidus sp. HMR-1. Next base: position 44,617 of record NZ_ANKP01000261.1, on the reverse strand, counting down.
CCGGTAGGCGACTTTGCTTTCTACGACCAGGTGCTGGACATGAGCTTCACGCTCGGCAACCTGCCCGAGCGCGTGCAAGGCTTCCATGGCGATGCGCTGGACAACTACTTCCGCGTGGCCCGTGGCCGCTCGGCCAAGTCGGCCGAAGAGCATGCAGCGTGCTGCGGTGGCGTGGCCGCCGGCGAGATGACCAAGTGGTTCGACACCAACTACCATTACATCGTCCCGGAATTCTCGGCCAGCACCGAGTTCAAGCTGGACCCATCGCGCCTGCTGGACCAGCTTGGCGAAGCGCGCGCACTGGGTGTCACCGCCAAGCCGGTGATCGTGGGCCCGGTGACCTACCTGGCGCTTGGCAAGGCCAAGGACGATTCCGACAAGCTGGCGCTGCTGCCGCGCCTGTTGCCCGCTTATGTGGAACTGCTGGTCGCCCTGGCCGCGCAGGGCGTGGAGTGGGTGCAAATCGACGAGCCGGTGCTGGTGACCGAGCTGTCGAACGCCTGGCGCGACGCCTTCCGTACGGCTTACCTGGCGCTGGCCAAGTCGCCGGCCAAGCTGCTGCTGGCCACGTACTTCGGCCAGTTGCAGGAAAACCTGCCACTGGTGGCCGAACTGCCGGTGGCCGGCGTGCACCTGGATGCCATCAACGCACGTGCCGAAGTCGAGGCGCTCATCGCGAAGTTGCCAGCCGACCGCGTGGTTTCGCTGGGCGTTATCAACGGCCGTAACATCTGGAAGACCGACCTGGGCCGCGTGTTGGACTGGCTGGAGCCGCTGGCGAAGCAGCTTGGCCAACGCCTGTGGGTGGCGCCGTCGTGCTCGCTGCTACACGTTCCGGTGGATCTGGGTAGCGAGCAGAAGCTCGATGCCGACGTGAAGTCGTGGCTGGCGTTTGCGCTGCAAAAGCTCGACGAACTGCAAGTGCTGGCCGGCGCCTTGCGCAACGGCCGGGACAGCGTCAAGGACGAGCTGGCCGCCAACAAGGTCGCCGTCGACGCACGTCGCGCTTCGCCGCGTGTGAACAACCCCGCCGTCAAGGCGGCCGTGGCTGGTATCAACGCCGCGCTAGGTCAGCGTCAGAATGTCTATAGCGAACGCGCGCCGAAACAAGCTGCGCACCTGAAGCTGCCGGTATTTCCGACTACGACGATTGGCTCGTTCCCGCAAACGACCGAGATCCGCCACGCGCGCAGCCAGTACAAGGCCGGCGCACTGGATGAAGCCGGCTACAAGACCGCCATGGAGGCGGAGATCGCCCGCAGCGTACGCGAGCAGGAAGCGCTGGGTCTTGACGTGCTGGTCCACGGCGAAGCCGAGCGCAACGACATGGTCGAGTACTTCGGCGAGCAGCTCGAAGGCTACGCATTCAGTCAGTTTGGCTGGGTGCAGTCGTACGGCTCGCGCTGCGTGAAGCCGCCTATTCTGTTCGGCGACATCAGCCGTCCGAAGGCCATGACCGTCGAATGGATCAAGTACGCGCAATCGCTGACCAGCAAGCCGATGAAGGGCATGCTGACCGGCCCCGTGACGATCCTGAACTGGTCATTCGTGCGTGACGATCAGCCGCGTTCCGTGTCGTGCTACCAGCTCGCACTGGCGATCCGCGAGGAAGTGCTGGACTTGGAGCGTGCTGGCATCAATGTGATCCAGATTGACGAGGCCGCGCTGCGCGAAGGCCTGCCGCTGCGTCGCGCGCAGTGGAAGGAATACCTGGACTGGGCCGTCGGATCGTTCCGCGTCACGGCCAATGGCGTGCGCGACGAAACGCAGATCCACACCCACATGTGCTATTCGGAGTTCAACGACATCATCGCATCGATCGCCGACATGGATGCCGACGTGATCACGATCGAGACGTCGCGCTCAGATATGGAGCTGCTCGACGCGTTCGACAACTTCAAGTATCCGAACGAGATTGGCCCGGGCGTGTACGACATCCACTCGCCGAACATCCCGACGCAGGAGCACATCGTGCAACTGATGCGCAAGGCCGCAGCGCGCGTGCCTGCCGAACGACTGTGGGTGAACCCGGACTGCGGCCTGAAGACGCGCCAGTGGGCGGAGGTTATCCCGGCACTGACGAACATGGTTGCCGCTGCCAGGGCGCTGCGCGCCCAGTAACGCCGGAAGCGCTCTTCGTCGTCGAGTCCGCATCGTGTCGCGTTCGGCAGGTGAAGGACGTGCTGCGGCGTTCGTGCCGATTAAGCGGCTCTGGGTCAATCCGGATTGCGGTCTCAAGACCCGTACCTGGCCAGAGGTGGAGGCTGCGCTGTCGAATATGGTCACGGTAGCGCGAACGGTGCCAGAGCAGGTGGGGCGGCGGACCCAAGTCCAGCGTTGAAGGGGACGATAGCCGGGGCCGGTCAGCTTTGGGCCACGCTGGCTATCCCGTCAATGCCGGATCTGACCAAATCCGCCACCCGCCCATCTTGTAGCGCTTTCCGTTGTCAAACGAAAGTCCGGTTGTACATTGACGCTTGCGAGAACGTCCCCGAATGCATCAATGGCCGTCAGTGTGCCGAATGGCTCGAATTCGTCTGGCGTGATCGCCAGCCTGACGTTCACGAGCTGCGAGGCGATCTCGATCGAGACTTGCTTGTTGAGCCGCGCGTGCAGTTGCTGCTCGTGCCGGCGGACGACCTCGGATGCGGTCTTCACCAGCGGCTTCGGATCGACCTTGTTTCTGCCCATTGTCCAGGGGCCAACGAGAGCAGGTTCCGCGCTGCCGTTGCGAAACTTCTCGAATCGGTGAAGGCGTTGACCAGTTGAATCCGCGACTCCTCGCGGGCATTTGGCCGTCTCCGGCTGAACGGCCGAACCGCCGAACCGCCGAACCGCCGAACCGCAGCCCGCTTCAGCCCACCGCGATGGGGCGCTGGGCGGCACCTCCCAGATCCTCAATCAGCGGACTATGCGTGTTGGGCTGCATTGGCTAGGCTTGGTCGGCCCCGTCGCCAGGCTGGCGGCTGCGCCCCAGCAGCCGGGCCGGCAACGCAAGCAACAGAACGACCGCTCCCACCGCCAGCAGTACAGCAAGCAGGTCGAACGCGAGGTAAAGGTCTCCGGTGCGGGTCTTGATCGCACCCACCGCGATTGGGCTCAGCAGGGCCGCCACGCCCCCAAGGCTGCTGACGAAGGCGATGCCGGCAGGCGCCTGCGTGCCGCCGAGATATGCAGGCGGGATCGTCCAGAACACCGGCAGCGCCGCGAGGCATGCAGCGGCGCCGATTGTCATGCATAGCACCGAAGGCACCAGTTGATCGCGCACGATACCCATCAGCAGGAAGCTGGCCGCTGCCACCAGGAGACAGCCCGCGACGTGCCAGCGCCGTTCCAGATGGCGATCCGAGCTGCGTGCCAGCAGGTACATCGTCACCAGTCCGAGTACATAGGGCAGTGTGGAGATCCAGCCGATGCGTGTCACCTGGGTCTCACCAAAGCCCTGGATCAGCGTGGGCATCCAGTACGCGATGGTATTGGTGCTGGCATAGATCGAAAGAAAGGTCAGGCCGATCATGTAGATGCGTGGATCCTTGAGCAGGGCTTTGATACCGCCGTGTTGTTGTGCGTGGACCTCTTTGCCAAGATCGCTGGCGAGCAGCGCCTTTTCTGTCGGACTGAGCCAAGTCGCCTGTGTCGGACCGTCGTCGAGGAAGCGATAAGCGACGAGGGCGAGCAGCATCGCGGGGATGCCTTCCACCACAAACAGCGCCTGCCAGTCGCGCAGTCCCATCCATCCGTCCAGGTGGAGCATGATCGCCGCGGCCAGCGGGCCGCTGATCATTCCGGCGAAGGTGCCAGACATCAGGAACAGTGAGGTGATCCGTCCGCGGCGCTGCGCCGGGAACCAGTAGGTCAGGTAGAGGATGACGCCCGGAAAGAAGCCTGCCTCGGCCACGCCGAGCAGGAAGCGCGCGACGTAAAGCGCATCCGGCGAGCTGACCTGGCTGGTGGCGATCGTCACGAGGCCCCACAGCAGCATGATGCGTGTGATGGTCAGTCGGGCGCCGATCTTCTGCATATACAGGTTGCTTGGCACCTCGAACAGGATGTACCCGGCGAAAAAGGCCGCCGCGCCGATGCCATAGGCAGCATCCGATAGTCCAAGGTCGCTGGCCATGCGTAGCTTGGCGAACGAGATGTTGATGCGGTCGATCGTGTTCAGCACGTAGGCAACGAACAGGAACGGCAGCAGCCGCCACATGATCTTGCGATAGATGGCGGCGAGCGTGTCGGCATCCTGATGGAGCGATGCTGAATTGCCTGCAGTGGGGGCGAATGGATGCACGGCGTACTCCTGGACTTTGCGGGAAGAGGCCGGCAAGTCCGGCCCCGGGGGTCAGGCCGCGGTTTCCCGCATGGCGCGGTCGAGCATCGGCACCGCGAGTTCGCAGGCCTCGATGCCTTGCAGGCTGACGATCTTCAGCACCGCCAGGATCTGCGCGCGCGTGGCGCCGAGCCGCAGCGCGGCTTCGATATGCCGCTGGGTGCCGTGGGCGTACATGTGGGTGATCGCGGCATCGCCGGCGATGCAGAGAAACTCGATCCACAGCGGCGGCAGGATGTTGTCCTTCCACAGGCCGAAGCCCATTGCCAGGAATTTTTCAAGGTACTGTGGATCCCAGCGATAGAGCGTCTCCCACAGCGGATTGAACATGCCGTTGGCACGCACCGCGTCGCACACCGGCGTGGCGCCGGGCGCCACGGGGTCATCGGGAATGCCGGCGCGCGCCAGCTCCTCGGCCAGCGCCGGCACGCCAACCGCGCAGGCGTGGATGCCGACCACGCTGGCCAGCTTGAACACTTCCAGGATCTCGGCGCGGGTGGCGCCCAGGCGGATGGCCTCGCGCACGTGGCGGGACACACCCGGCTTGTACAGGTGGGTGGCGGTGACATCGAGATTCAGGCGGATTAGCGCGACCAGCTTGGGGTCAAGCACATCGTCAGCTTGCGCATCGCGCGCCAGTGCGACCCAGCCAGCGATCCAGTTGGGATCCCAGTCAGTCAGCGGATCGAGCTCGCTGCCGAGCACGCCGGTATCGCGCAGCGCCTTGTAGTGTGGAAATAGATTGAGTTGCATGGTTTTCTAAGTCTGAGGGCGGCCTCAGATCACCGAGCCGCCATTTGGGCTGATGACCTGGCCTACGAGGTAGTGCTCGTCACTGGCGAGGTGCAGCACGGTTGCGGCGTACTCCTCCACGGTGCCGAAGCGGCCCGCCGGGCAGCCTTGCCAGAGCCGGTTGCGGCCGTCCTCGCCGATCCTTTCCAGATACTCGTTGAAGGCCGGTGTCGCGACGCCGCCAGGTGCCATCGCGTTGACGTAAATGTTCGCCCCGGCCACTTCCAGCGCCACGGAGCGCGTGAAGGCCGCCACGGCGCCCTTGGTGGCGCTGTAGTGCGGGCTGTGCGCGCTCTTTGACGAGATCCCGGCGATCGAGGCGATATTGACGATGCGGCCGTAGCGTTGCGGCTGCATCAGCCGGAGTGCTTCTCGGGTGCAATAGAAGGTCCCATGCACGTTTACGCCCCAATATCGCAGCCATTCTTCGTCGGTGATCTCGCTGGTGAAGCCGAGCGATGCGCGTGGCACCGGCGTTTGCAGGTACGCATAGAGCTGGTTGCGGCGCTCGGTATCCACCGGGCGGTTGGGGGTCAGCGCGGCATTGTTGACAAGGATATGTACCGTGCCAAAGGCCTCGCGCGCCTGCGCAAACATGTCGGCCACTTGCTGGCTCGACGACACGTCGCAAGCGACGGAAAGGCAGCTGCGGCCCTCGGCGAGGACCGCCTCGCGCGCGGCGGCCAGCGACGCCGGGTTGATGTCGCAAATCACCAGGTCGGCGCCTGCACGTGCCAGTGCCACGGCGATGCCCTGGCCCAGGCCTGGGCCAACGCCCGTCACCAAGGCGATCTTGTTGCTCAGCTTCATGATTGGTCTCTGCCGGAAACGGTATTCGGAGATAAACGTCACGCGCAGCCGGAGCGCCGCGCGTGACGTGGCGGCATGGCTGTGCTCAGACGCTGCCCGGCACCGTGAAGCCGCGCTGGCCCGGTTTGCGGTTCGGCGCCATGCCCAGCTGGCGGATGGTCTCGTCGGCGCTGTCGTACCACTCGTCGATCTTGTAGATGCGGCGCGCTTCCGTACCGTTGGCTACGTCGCGGCCCAGCTCGCGCGCCAGGCGCACGGTCTGCTCGATCTGCTGCACCGAGGTCATGCGTTCGCCTTTGCGGCCCCACAGGTTGTCCTCGATGCCCACGCGCACATGCAGCCCCAGCGCGATCGCCATGGCGTTCATCGGCAGCACCGCGCGCATGGCGCTCTCGATCGTCAGCACGGCGCCGTCCGGCGTGCGGCGCGCGAACTCGATCATGTCAGCAGGGTGCAGGCCGGCCGCGCCGCCGCCGATGGCGACATAGTTCAGGATCAGCGGGCCGCGATACAGGCCCTTGCGGATCAGGCGCTCAACGGTCTCCAATTGGGCCACGTGACCGAGCATGAAGTGCGGCTGGATTCCGGCCCGGCTCAGGCGCTCCAGGTGCTCGATGAAGAACGACGGCTTGGCGTCGACCACCATCTCGCTGTATGCCTTGAAGTATTCAGGCTTCTCGAGGATGGTGCCTTTGACGTCGTCGGCGGTCAGCATCTCGCAGATATTCATCTGGCTGGTGTTGATCGCAATGGTCACCTGGTCCGGCTTGGGGTCCAGTTCGGCCAGCATATGGCGACTGTCATAGTCCAGCCACTCGGCGGCCTTGCCTTCGCCCTCCGGCGCAAACGAGATCGAGCCGCCGACCTGCAGCACCATGTCCGGAACGGCGTCACGCAGACGGGCCAGCATCTCGTTGAACATCGACAGGCGCTTGGAGCCCTTGCCGTCTGCCTCGCGCACATGCACATGAAGCACTGTGGCGCCGGCGTTATAGCAATCGATGGCCTTCTGAATCTGAGCATCCATGCTCACCGGAATGTCGTCCGAGTCGGATGGCAGAAACTGGGGGCCGTAGGGCGCGACCTGGATCACCAGCTTTTCCTGGTTCTCGGGAAGCAGGCTGTCGTCGAGAAAATGCATGAATAGTCTCCTGAAGGTGAAGCCCTTTGCAGTGGGGGCGGTGCAGGTATTCTGGACGGCTGTCCGATCCTGCGTTTATCCTTCTGTCACTATTTTTTATCTGATGATCACATCTGGTGAAAACCCGAACCTTGAAGCCCGAGAGCCGCTCCGTGCCAGTTGGCACGCTTGCGCGGGTGGTCGAAGTACTTCAGGCGCAGGGCGACGATCCCTGGCCGATCCTGGAGCGTCATGGGATCAGGCTCGCGTCGCTGCATGAACCCATGGCACCCCTGGCGCTACAGGTATGCGGCCGCATCCTGGCAGATGCGGCCGACGCGACCGGCCGGCCCCATCTCGCAGTGCAGGTCGGCGCGCGCGCCAATATGGAAAACGCGGGCCCGCTGCGCCTGCTGCTGCTGTCCTCGCGGAGCGTGCGCGATGCCGCGGAGGGCCTGCTGCGCTATGGTCGGATCTGGTACCGGGGCATCAACACGGCGCTGACCGTGCGCGATGGCTACGCCGTCTTCTCGATTGAAATCGACGGCGCCTTTGCTGGCCGTGAAGCGCTGCTGACGGCCTACCTGGCGGCCAACCTCCAGTTGTTCCGTCTGGTTCTCGGCAAGCTCTGGATGCCGGCGGCTGTGTCCTTGTCGCGGCCGCCGCCGTTGGAGCTTGGCCCGTATGCGGCACACTTCGGTTCCGATGTCCGCTTCGGCCAGCCGCGCGACGAATTCGTGTTTCCGGCCGCCACGCTCGAGCAACGATGCGGCGTCGGCGGTGTGGCAGGCGAGGCGGTGGAGTCCTCCGTGGTGCGCTACCTGGGCGAACTGGAGTCACATGTCGCGCCGGATTTCCTTGGGCAGGTTCGGCATGCAATCCGCGATCTGATGCTGCTGGGCGAATGCACTGCACCGCGGCTGGCCGCGCTGTTCGCGGTTCACCGCTTTACGTTGCATCGCCACCTGCAGGATCACGGCACCTCGTTTGCCCACCTGCTGGACGAGGAGCGCGATACGCTGGCGCGACGGCTGCTGGCCAATACGGACATGCCGCTTGGAGATGTCGCGCGGGCATTGGGGTTCAAGACACAGGCCGGCTTTAACAAGGCCTTCATGCGGTGGCAGGGCGTCGCGCCCGGCACCTTGCGCGCCGGTCAGCGGCGCCGGCCCCGGCTCACCTTGCAGCGTGATTGATCTGGGCCAGTAGCCCTTGCTTGTCGCTTCACGACCCAAAGGCACCAACTCAACGCTCTTTCAACGTTCTCAACGCAACCGTCCACTTCACCCCGCACGCAACACCAGAATGCTCCCGAGCGACCGGAGACGCACGACCTCTTCAAGCGCCAGGCCGCCGGCTTGAATGATTGCCTTCCATTCGGTCAAGGTGCGTTCGCGCCCCCGGCTGCCGACGAACATCTGCATGTCGAACGATGCGCTGGAGATGTCGGCGTTTTTTTCAGGCACAACGATCTCCAGGATTGCCGCGCGGGCGCCGCTGTTGCCGATGGCTTCGCGGAGCCGTAGCAATGCCTGCACGCAGGCAGGGTCGTCAAAGCCATGCAGGACGGCCGAGTACAGGTAGACATCCTTCGGACCAGCCGCAGGCAGGCTTTCAAACAGGTTCGCAGCCTGAAATTGCAGGCGTTCGAGGCCATCCGCATGGTGCTCTGCCCAGTAGCGTCGGGCTTCCTCGATGACCTGGGGCCGATCCACGATCAGTGCCGCCAACCTTGGATGGCGTCGCAGGATTGCCAGCGACTTGGTGCCCCGTGATCCGCCAACGTCGATGATGCGGTCGAAACGGCCCCAATCCAGATCCGTGGCAAAGCCGTCGCCAGCCAGTGCCTCGACGCTGTTCATGGCTTCCGAGAAAAGCCGGTCGAAATCGGCGTGATGATCCAGGTAATCGAACAGGTCCTCGCCGTGGCTGAGTTGAAACGGTGGCGTGCCGCTGCGGATGCCAGCCTCCAGTTGCTCGAACCATGGGCGGCTCATGGTTTCCGAGTTGTGCATCAGGATCATGGCCCGGACGCTTTTGGGATCGTCGCGCGTCAGGCACCGGGAGAGCTTGTTGTTGCGGAAGACCATCGGGGCCGTTTCCTCGAAGATGCCCATGGCTGCAAGCAGTCGCATCAGGCGTCCGAGCGCATCTTCATTGGCGTCGACCCGGCTGGCCAGCGCAGATGCCGTCAGGGTTGCCGTTCCCAGGACAGTCGCCAGGTCCAGCTTCGCCGCCACGTAGAGCGCTTTCGATTGCCAGTAGGCCGAGCCGATCTGCACCAGCCGGAAAGGGGCTGGCGTCATCCTGTCAGTGATCGATTGAAGCCAGGCGCCGAACCTCATGGCCTTGGCGAATCGGCGCACGGCACCTGCGTTCATCTGGAACGTCATGCTCATTCTCCTTGGCGAATTGGGCAATGCGGCGGGTCGTGACGTAGTGATAGTCGTCGGCGAGGAAGCCATCCAGCGCCGCCTTGATCAAGCGGTTGCGGACGGATTCTGTCGCGTTCTGATCTTTCACGACCGGCTCTGGCGATTCTGACAAAGGTAGGCTATCAGTCGCAAGGGTGCGAGCAGAAGCGCTTTCGTCAATCATTTCCGGAGAGATGGTCGATATCGCGGTGGGCACGAACCTCGGGGGGCTGACGTGACATCCACGTTGATCGGGGCTTCCAGATGCGCGATGTCAAGCCGGCGGGCGGTCACGTCGGTGGCTACCAGTTGGGCAGGGCTTGCGATGTGCCCGATTGCAAAGGTCGAAGAGGTAGCGGATGCTTGCGTCTGCGCCTGAAAAGGTGGAACAGAAAACAAGGGGTAAACAATGTCAGAAATCACGATTCGCGATGCCACGCCGGACGACATGGAAGCGGTTTGCGCGATCTATAACGATGCGGTGGCGAACACCACGGCGATCTGGAACGAAGTGCTGGTCGACGTGGACAATCGCAAGGACTGGCTGGCCGCGCGCCGCAAGGCGGGCTTTCCGGTGCTGGTCGCGCAGGACGAGGCGGGGGCCGTGGTGGGCTATGCGTCGTTCGGCGACTGGCGTGCTTTCGACGGCTATCGCCATACGGTGGAGCATTCGGTCTATATCCGGAACGACCAGCGGGGCCGGGGCATTGCCGGGCTGATGATGCAGGCGCTCATCGAGCGCGCGCGCGACCTGAACAAGCACATCATGGTGGGCGCCATCGAGGCTGGAAATGCCAGTTCGATCCGCCTGCACGAGAAGCTTGGCTTCGAGCAGGTCGGCCTGATGAAGGAGGTTGGCATGAAGTTCGGCAAGTGGCTCGACCTGGTATTCATGCAGCTCAATATCGATCATCGCAGCACCCCGGACGTCGCCCAGCGGTAATCCGGCAGGCTCGGATCGAACACAACCGTGAAACGGGGATCCGCTCAATTCTCGCCGGTGCTGACGATCGCCATCGCGCAGTTGTTTGGCACGTCACTCTGGTTCAGCGCCAACAGTGCCGCCGATGACCTCGTCCGGACGTGGGGGCTGACGGCAGCCAATATCGGCACGCTGACGGCGGCGGTCCAGGCCGGGTTCATTCTCGGCACCATGGCTTTTGCCTTGCTGGGGCTCGCCGACAGGTTCTCCGCGAGCCGGATCTTCGGCCTGGCGGCCCTGCTCGGGGCAGGGTTCAACGCGTGGTTCGCCTGCCTGTCCGGTGATTTCTCTGCCGCCATCGCGCTTCGGTTCGCGGTAGGGGTGTGCCTGGCGGGCATCTATCCGATCGGCATGAAGCTGATCATCAGTTGGGCGCCGGACAGGGCGGGCGCGGCGCTGGCATTGCTGGTAGGAATGCTGACGCTGGGGACCGCGCTGCCACACGGCTTGCGTATCGCCGCAGCCCAGTGGCCCTGGCCGTACGTCATGGCGGGCTCGTCGCTGCTGGCCTGCGCGGCGGCGGTGCTGGTGCTCTGCCTGGGCAATGGGCCGCATCTGCCGGTGCGCCGGCATGGCGCGCCAAGTCCCGGCAATCCGCTGCGTGCCTTTCGCGATCGCCGGTTCAGAGCCGTGGCGGTGGGCTACTTCGGGCATATGTGGGAGCTCTACGCGTTCTGGACGGTATTGCCGATGCTCGTCGCCCGTTCGTCGCTGCCGTCCGGTTTCGGTGGACTCAGTATTTCCGCGCTGGCATTCGCGATCATCGGCATCGGCGCCCTTGGCTGCATTGCAGGTGGCCTGCTGACCCGCTGGGTGGATAGCGCCGGCGTGGCGCTGGGCGCGTTGGCGATCTCCGGCACCTGCTGCCTGCTCTTGCCATTCGCCGCCGATGCGCTCTCGCCGGGTTGGCTGCTGTGCTTCTTCCTGGTCTGGGGGGCGACCGTCATCGCGGACTCGCCACAGTTCTCGGCCCTGGCGGCCAGGGCCTGCCCGCCAACATTGGTTGGGGGCGCGCTTGCCATACAGAACTCGATCGGCTTCGCGCTGACCGTGGTGTCCATTGCGCTGGCGTCCACTTACCTCGGCGAACTGGGGTTGAAGACGTCCTGGATTCTGCTGCCGGGCCCGATACTGGGCATTCTGGGCTTCCTGCTGCTTCGTCGCCGCCCGGCGTGAATGGAAACCCACCCATGCGGCGGGATCAAGGGCGGACACCTGAGCGCGGTGCGACCACGTTTTCTTACCTACACTTATTTCGAGCAGCCGCTGTGTGCTGTCACGGGCACTCCAAGGGGCCGTGCTGCTAGCCGTTCCGGTCCCAGGACCAGAGCGAATCACCATCGCAGTCTTGCCGCGTGGATACGACGATGCTGGCCGCTTCAGGTCATCAGGGCTCCGAGGGCAACGACCGAACCTTGCTGTACTTTGGTTGGCTGACCCTGTTCATCTATCTGGCGACGCCGGCCGGTGCGCTCGTCGATATCCAGACGTCGTACGTCCTCAAGAACGAGTTGCACGCGACGGCAACGCAGATTTCCACGTTTCGGCTGGTGACGGGCATCCCCGTCTATGTGGCGTTCGTTTTCGGACTGGCGCGGGACCAATGGAACCCGCTCGGGCTACGGGATCGCGGCTACTTCCTGATATTCGCGCCGATGACCGCGCTGGCCTGCGTCTGGATGGCGTATTCGGGGTTCTCGTACACCGGGCTTCTGGCCGGGACACTGATGGCCATGCTGGCATTCCGGTTCGTCGCGGCCGCCTATCAGGGGCTGATCGCCCTGGTCGGCCAGGAAAAGCTCATGTCCGGCCGCCTGAGCGCGCTGTGGAACGTGATCGGGTCCGTTCCGGTCGTGGCGGGCGCCTTTGCTTCTGGCTATGTCTCCGACCATCTGGCGGCGGCGGAAGCGTTCTTCCTGGTGGCGATCGTCAATCTGCTGATCGTCGCGCTGGCGCTCTGGAAACCCCCGTCGGTCTTCGGCCAGATCTATGACAGGCCCCTGGCCCGCGCCACCGATTTCGTCGGGAACGTCAGGCGGCTGGTCAGACACAAGGCCGTCTATCCGGCAGTGCTGATCTGCTTTCTGTGGAACTTCGCCCCGGGCTCCGCCACGCCGCTGCAGTTCTACCTGACCAACGAACTGCACGCGTCGGACTCCGTCTACTCGTACTACAACGGCATCTTCGCTGCCGCATTTGTGCCGACGTTCCTGCTTTATGGCTATCTGTGCAAGCGGGTGGCCCTGAACAGGCTGCTGTGGTGGGGCACGATCATCGCCGTGCCGCAGATGGTCCCGCTGGCGTTCATCCATTCCGCCGACCTTGCGCTGGTGCTGGCCGCGCCAATCGGGCTGATGGGCGGCATCGCCACGGCAGCCTATCTCGACCTCGCGATGCGGTCGTGCCCGCCGGGCCTGCAAGGCACCCTGATGATGCTGGTGGATGGGGTCCTCGCGCTCTCGGGGCGCGCTGGCGATCTGCTGGGCTCCTGGATCTACAATAGCGTGCCCTCGCACGGATTCACCTATTGCGTGATTGCCACCACCGCAGTGTATGGGCTGATCCTGGCCGTGATCCCGCTGGCGCCGAAGGCGCTGATTGCCACCCGGGATGGCGAGCCAGCCTTGACGGCGCAAGCCGAGGCCTTGAACGAGAGTCGGGAGAGTCTATGAACGTTACCGTTGAAACCACTGTTGCAGCGCCTGTCGGAAAGGTGTGGCGCGCCTATACGACGCCGGAAGACATCAAGCAATGGAATGCCGCGTCCGACGACTGGCACACCACGGCCGCCACGGTTGACTTGCGGGAGGGGGGTGCCTTCTCTTCGCGGATGGAGGCCAAGGACGGCAGTATGGGTTTCGATTTCGCCGGTACCTACACGAAGATCGTGGAAAACAAGCTGATCGAATACGCGTTCGGGGACCGGACTGCCAAGGTCGAGTTCCTCGAGGCACCGCAGGGGGTCACCGTGCGGGTGAGCTTCGTCGCCGAGACGGAGTACCCGGTCGAGCAGCAGCAACAAGGCTGGCAGGCCATCCTGAACAACTTCAAGCGCTACGTGGAATCGCATTGAGAGGCGTCCGCAACGCCGTTGGCGTTGCTCCACGGACCTGGCCCCTGCATTGACGCCCGCTTTTGCGGGCGTTTTTCCTGGGCCTCGGAAGTTCTATGCTTGAGGCAGGGGATGGACTGGGCGTATTGCCCGGCCAGACTCGGGCCACGACGACCAGCACGTCTGCAGTCACGGCCCAGGAAGCAGGGCGGTGACGATATGAACCGGTTCTACGCAATGGTTGCGGTGTGCGGCCTCATGGCCGCCTGCGTATCGACTGGTATCGATGTCAAGCCCGAGCAGATGCAGAGTTTCATTCTGGGCTTCTCCACGCTCGATGACGTGACCGGACAGCTTGGCAATCCAACCTCGCAGGCGACAACCAGCGACGGGGCGATCGTGCTGGTCTACGCGTATGCGACCTCGAAGCCGCATCCGGAGAGCTTTCTTCCCTTTATCGGTCCGCTGTTCGCCGGCGGCGACATCCTGTCGTCGACGGTGCTGTTCGAGTTCGATCAGAACGGCGTACTCCGGAGCGAGCGCAGGACGACTTCCAGCGGCGCCACGGGCCTGACCGTCCTGCCGCATTGATTGAGTCAGGCGCGAGCCGGGCGATTCGGTCGCCCGCTCGCCCAACATGTGCGTCATGCGAAGCGGGACTACACTGAAGCGCATTCGGTGGGTCGATGCCTTGGGAGAGGGGATGGAATCGTTCGTTTATCAAGCCACGCCGTCGCGGGTGGTCTTCGGCGCGGGCCGGTTGGCGGCGTTGCCCGAGGAGGTGCTGCGGCTAGGCGCGCGGCGGGCTCTGGTACTGACCACGCCCGGGCATCGGGCACTTGGCGAGCGGGTGGCCGCATTGCTGGGCGAGTGCTCCGCAGGCGTCTACAGCGAGGCCGTGATGCATGTGCCGGTGGAGGTGGCCCACGCCGCACGCGACGAGGCCGCGCGGCTGGGTGCTGACTGCTACGTGGCGGTTGGCGGTGGGTCCACCATCGGGCTTGGCAAGGCTATCGCCCTCGTTTCGGGGCAACCCATCATCGCGGTGCCGACCACGTACGCAGGATCGGAGGTAACACCGATCTACGGCCTGACCGAAGGGCGCCTGAAACAGACCGGCCGCGACGCGCGCGTGCTGCCGCGTACGGTCCTCTACGATCCTGAACTGACGCTGACGTTGCCGGTGGAGATCTCCGCCGCCTCCGGCATGAATGCGATGGCGCACGCGGTGGAGGCGCTATACGCCGAGGACGCCAACCCGATTATCAGCCTGATGGCCGAGGCGTCGATCCGCGCGCTGGCCGGGGCCTTGCCCACCGTGGTGCGGCGGCCGGACGATATCGACGCCCGTGGCGACGCGCTATATGGCGCGTGGCTGGCGGGTGCCTGCCTTGGCTCGGTTGGCATGGCGATCCATCACAAGCTTTGCCACACGCTGGGCGGGACTTTCAACCTGCCCCATGCGCAGACCCATGCCATCTTGCTACCGCATACCGCGCACTACAACCACGCCGCCGCGCCGCTTGCGCTGGCACGCGTGGCGCGGGCGCTGGGTGGCGAACGCGCGCAGGATGCCGGCCCGTTGCTGTTCCGGCTGAACCAGTCGCTGGGTATCGCCACGGCGTTGTCGGCCATCGGTATGCCCGAGGATGGGTTGGACGAGGCCGCCACGCTGGCCTGCGCCAATCCCTACTACAACCCGAGGCCGGTCGAGCGCGAGCCGATCCGGGCGTTGCTGGAACGCGCCTGGCGCGGCGAGAGCCCGGCCTGAGACGGATCGGCGCACGGAAACCAACACAAAGGAGAGACACCATGGAGGCAACGCCCCACGCAGCCGCCGAAGCCGCGCTGACCGAGCAGGTCGTCGCCCGCTTTGCCGACACGCCAGACCCTCGCCTGCGCGCGCTGATGCAAGGGCTGGTGCGCCACCTTCACGCCTATGTGCGCGAGTGCGAGCCGACGGAAGCGGAGTGGTTCGCCGCCATCCAGTTCCTGACCGATACCGGCAAGATGTGCGACGGGCTGGTCCGGCAGGAATTCATCCTGTTGTCGGACACGCTGGGGGTGTCGATGCTGGTCGATGCGATCAACCACCGGCAGTCCACGGGCGCTACCGAGACCACCGTATTTGGCCCGTTCTACATTGCCGGGATGCCCGACCGCTCGGCAGGAGAGAACATGGCCCTTACGCGGGGCACGCCGGCGCTGGTTCATGGTCGCGTGTTCTCCGCCGATGGCACGCCGCTGCGTGGCGCGGTGCTCGACATCTGGCAGACCGCGGAGAACGGCATGTATTCGGGCCAGGACACTGCGCAGCCTACGGGCAACCTGCGCGGCCGTTATCGCACCGACGACGAGGGCTACTACGCCATCCGCACCATCGTGCCGGTGAGCTATCCGATTCCGACCGACGGGCCGGTCGGCCACATGCTCACGTCTACCAGACGGCATCCGTGGCGGCCGGCGCACCTGCATTTCATGATCGACGCGCCGGGCCATCGCCGGCTGGTCACACACCTGTTCAACCGGGGCGATCCGTACCTGGACTCGGACGCGGTGTTCGGCGTCAAGCCATCGCTGCAGGTGGCTTACGAGGAGCGGCCCGCCGACCATCCGCTGGCGCGGCGCTTCGGCTTCGATGGGCCGTTTCGTGAAGCACGCTACGACTTCGTGCTCGATCCGGTCCCCAAGGCAGAGGGCTGACGGCAGAGGGCAGGGGACTGAGGGCTGAGGGCCGAGGCTGGCGTCCTTACTCCAGCTTCACGCCCGCGTCGCGCACCACCTTGTTCCATCGCGCCAGCTCGGCGTCGATATGCGCGCCCAAGGCGGCCGGCGTGGACCCTACCGGCTCGTAGCCATTGGCGGCGAGTTGCGAACGGAGTTCCGGCTGGGTCAGCACGGTGGCAATCTCGCTGCTGAGTTTGTCGACGACGGCGCGCGGGGTGCCGGCCGGGGCCAGGATGGCATACCAGCCATTGATGTCGAAGCCGGGCACGCCAGCTTCGGCCAGCGTCGGCACATCGGGCGCCATCGCGGCGCGTTTGGCGCTGGTCACGGCCAGCGCGGTCATGCGGCCGGCGCGGATCTGCGGCATCGAGGTCGAGATGCTGTCGAACGTAAGCTGAATATCGCCGGCGAGCATGGCGTTGACCACCTGGGCGCTACCCTTGTACGGCACGTGGGTCATCTTGACGCCCGCCATCGAATCGAACAGTTCGCCAGCCAGATGCCCGGTGTTGCCGTTGCCGGCGGAGCCGAAGGTAATGGTGCCGGGCGCGGCCTTGGCGGCGGCGATCAGATCGGGCACGTTGCGCGCCTTGAGCGACGGGCTGCCGGCCAGGATCAACGGCAGGTTGGCCACCAGCGAGACCGGCGCGAAGTCCTTGCGCGTGTCGTACGGCAGCTTGGGATACAGGCTCGGATTGATCGCGTGAGCGGCCAGCACCATGATCAGCGTGTAGCCGTCGGGTTTGCTGCGGGCCAGCGCCTGCGTGGCGATCGTGCCGCCCGCGCCGGGGCGATAGTCAAGGACGATGGGCTGGCCCAGCCGTTCCTGCAACTTTGCGCCGAGCGGGCGCGCAAGCAGGTCGGTGCTGCCGCCGGGCGGGTAGGGAATGAGCAACTGAATCGGGCGGGATGGCCACGCATCCGCTGCGTGAGCGCCAAGCGGCAGGGCGGCGATGGCGGTGGTGGCCAGCAGCACGCGTAGCGCGATGCTGGCGGTCAGGCTCATCTTTCCGGTTGTCATCCTGGTCATGATTGTCCCCTTTTTTGTTCTGGTGGTGATCCTGCCCGATCCGTCGACGCTTTCAGCTCCCTGGCCTTAGCACGCGGCAGTCGGTCGCCAGCGTGAGTGGTGCGGCCGATAGCGCCTGCACCGCTTCGAACGACACGCCCTCGACCAGGCCGGTCACCAGCAATGGCTTGCCGGGCCGAACGTCGATCACGGCCAGGTCGGTATAGATGCGGTCAACTACGCCGATGCCCGTCAACGGATAGCTGCAGCGTTCGACGATCTTCGGTTGTCCGTCGCGCGTCACGTGTTCCATCATCACGAACAGCCTGGCCGCGCCCACCACCAGGTCCATCGCGCCGCCTACCGCGGGAATCGCATCGGGCTCGCCGGTCGACCAGTTGGCCAGATCGCCGTTGGCCGCGACCTGGAATCCGCCCAGCACCGTGATATCGATATGCCCGCCGCGCATCATGGTGAACGACACCGCGTGGTCCGAGATCGACGCGCCGGCGATCAGGCTGATCGGCTCCTTGCTGGCGTTGATCAGGTCCGGGTCGGTCTCGCCTTCGCGGATGACCGGACCCATGCCGAGGATGCCGTTCTCGCTGTGCAGCACGATCTCGCGGTCGTCGGGCAACTGGTCGGAAACGAGCGTGGGCATCCCGATGCCGAGATTGACGACGCTGCCATCGGGAATGTCATGGGCGACGATGCGCGCCATCTGGGCGCGGCTCAGTCGCGGCAGCGTGCCGAGGCGGGGCAGGGTGTCATGCATGGCTGTCTCCCGATGTTGCCAGGACCACTGTCTGGACGAAGATTCCCGGCGTCATCACGTGTTGCGGCGTCATCTCGCCCAGCGGGACGATCTCGTCGACCTGCACGATGGTGTGTCGCGCGGCGGTGCACATCACCGGCCCGAAGTTGCGGCCCGCGTAGCGGTAGGTCAGATTGCCCCAGCGATCGGCACGGTGTGCCTTGATCAGCGCGAAGTCGCCGTGCAGCGGTTGTTCCAGCACATAGCCGGTGCCATTGATAACGCGGCTTTCCTTGCCTTCGGCCAGCGCGGTGCCATACGCCGTGGGCGTGAAGAACGGCCCGAGCCCGGCGCCTGCGGCGCGCATCCGCTCCACCAGCGTGCCCTGCGGCACGCACTCGAGCGCGACCTTGCCGGCGCGATACGCATCAATGAACGCCTCGGCATTGTTCGAACGCGGGTGCGAGCAGATGACCTTGCGCACGCGGCCCGCGCGTATCAGCGCGGCAATGCCAGCATCGCCGTTGCCGGCGTTGTTGTTGACGATGGTGAGGTCGCGCGCGCTGTGCGCCAGCAAGGCATCGAGCAGTTCGTCGGGAATGCCCGAACCGCCGAAGCCGCTGACCAACACCGTGGCGCCGTCGCCAATGCCCGAAACCGCGGCGGCGAGCGAGGGCGCGATCTTGTCGATCATGAGAACTCCTTTGCCGATGAAACTGCGATACGGTGATGCGGCTACTGCTGCGGAATGCCCGTGTCCTTGACGACCCGCGCCCAGCGCAGGCGCTCCTGTTCGATGAACTGGCCGAAGTGCTCGGGCGTGTCGCCGCCGGCCTGTCCGCCAAGTTCAGCCAGTCGGGACTTGATCTGCGGCTCGGCCAGCGCCGTTGCCGCGGCCTTGTACAGTTGCGCGATCACCGCCGGCGGTGTGCCGGCGCGTGCCACCAGGCCGAACCACGCCGTCACCTGGAAATCGTCGAAGCCGGCTTCCTTCATCGTCGGCACGTCGGGTAGTTCGGCCACGCGCGTCCCGCTGGTCACGGCCAGCGCGCGCAGCTTGCCAGCCTGGATCTGCGGCAGCGAACTGGGCAGGTTGTCGACCATCATCGTCACCTGGCCCGCCACCAGATCGGCCACGGCAGGCGCCGCGCCCTTGTAGGGCACGTGGATGATGTCGATGCCGGCGCGCTTCTTGAAGAGTTCGCCCGACAGGTGCACAGACTGGCCCGAGCCCGACGACCCGAACGACAGCTTGCCCGGCTCGGACTTCGCCAGCGCCACCAGTTCCGCCACGTTGCGCGCGGGCACCTTGGCATTGACCACCAGCACGTTTGGCACGGAGACCACCATCGTGATCGGCGCGAAATCCTGGGGTTTGTAGGGCAGCTGGCGATACAGCGCGTAGTTGATCGCGTTCGGCCCAATGTTGCCCATCATCAACGTGTAGCCGTCGGCCGGCGCCAGGAGCAGCGCTTGCGAGCCGATGATGCCGGCGCCACCGGCACGGTTGTCCACCACCACCGGCTGGCCCAGGATCTCGCTCATGCGCTTGCCTACCAGGCGGGCCGCGATATCAGTGGTACCGCCTGCGGCGGCCGGCACGATCAACCGGATCGGCCGCTCTGGCCAGGCGGCCTGCGCGGTACCGGCCATGCCAAATGACAATGCGGATGCCGCAACCCATGCGGCGGCCAGACGCGCCCCGCCCATCTTGATGGTCATGCCTGTCTCCTTGTCCGGCGCTCGCGCACATGGCTGGGCTGACGGTGCCGTTCTGTTTCTTGTCGTTCTGTGTCGATACGCGGAAGCGCGGATCGCGACCTAAGATAGGCCGCTGCCCGGAGCAATGGAATTCACGATTCACAAATCGGGCCTTCGGGATCGCGGAAGGGGCGCCGTCCCGCGTGTCTCCGGGGGACGTCTGCTGATGTACTGCGTGGTACATTGACGCGCTGCGGTACGGCGTTCCATGCCGGGGCCGCGCCAACCAAGAGCCCAGTGAATGCCGAAAGCCAAAACCACCGCCGCGGACCGCTCATCCAGCGAGCAAGCCGTTCAACTGCTGGATGCCGCCACAGAACACGTGCTGGCTCACGGTCTGGGAGACCTGTCGCTGCGCAATGTCGCGGATGCGCTGGGCACCAGCCATCGAATGCTGATCTACTACTTCGGATCTGCCGATGGCTTCTGGCAGGCGTTGCTGTTTCGCGTGCGACATACCGAGCAGCAGGCGCGTCTGCGCGCGTTCTCGGGCGGTATGGATAGCGGCGCGGCGATGGAAGCCGCCTGGGACCGCTATTCCGCGCCGGGCTATCTGCCCGTGATGCAGTTGCTGTTCGAGATCTACGGCAGGGCAATCCGCGATCGCGATCGTTTCAGCGGCTTCCTGGAGGACGTCGTCGGTAGCTGGACTTCGATGCTGGCTGAGCGTCTGCAGCAAAGCATGAACATCAGCGAAGAAGAAGCCCGGCTCTACGCGCGTGTTGAAGTCGCCACGATGCGAGGGCTGCTACTGGACCTGATCACGACTGGGGACCGCAAGGGCACCACCGCCGCGCTCAAGTACTTCGCGAGCAAGATGGCGACGCCTGGCAAGGGGCGGAAGGGCGCATAGCGGGCGCCCATCGGAGAGTCCCGAGGCGGGCGCCTGTTCAATCCCGGTGTCACCAGAGTTCCGCCGCGGCGTGGCTCAATGCCCATCGCTGCGAGTGCTTACGGCATGACACCGTCTGACACATCCCCCGTGACACTTTCATCCGAATCGCCCAGCTTTAGCACCAGGCCATCGCTTGCGTTTGGAATCGGTCCCAACACCACCGTGACCTCCGCATACCCCTGGGCCATATTCGCCTGAATTGCCGTCTTGGAGAAGTCGTAGTCACGCGACGATGGCTCGTCGGATGGTCCCTCGCGCACGAATCGCGAGATACTCGTGCGCGCGCCGTCCCCCATGAGCTGGATGTACTGCGGACGGCTTTTGATTTTCTCGCGCCTGACAGGCTCGATTTCCTGAAGGATGTAGTCCACAAGCTCGCGATACGCGTCTCTCAGTTCGCGTGCGCGCTGATCGCTACGGATGCGCTCCGAGTACACGATCTCGTCGCGGCGCGCGAGGATTTCCATCATGCCGGACGGCAACGGTTTTTCGCCGGAGAAAAGATCGACAATGAAGACGCGCTTCCCATCCGGGCCGCAGCGTTCGGTCACCATGTCGAGGGGAGAGTTGGACACGATCCCGCCATCCCAGTAGGGCACCCCGTCGACGAATGTCCACGAGAAGCCCGGCGGCAAGCTGCCGCTGGCGAGGATATGATCCGGCGTCAGGTCGTCAACGTAACTGTCGAAGATCTCGAACTTCGAAGTCAGGACATTGACGGCGCCGACCAGCAATCGCACCGGGCTGTTGCGTAGCCCGCCGAAATCCACGTACTTCTCCAGCAGCGCTTTCATGGGGGAGGTATCGTAGAAGCTCGTCCAGTCCCATGGCGCGACCCAAGGCTGGTCGAAAGCGGGCATCCAGCGGGGCCGAAAGAAGTTGGGCACGCCAAGCTGCAGTATCTGCATCGCCGTCGTGGCGCGTCGCAAGGGCTCCGAATGAAAGTGAGGGGTGCAAACCGAAAGATCGGACCAGAACGACTCGAGCGCTTCAGTCGCGTTGCCGGGGTTGCTGGCAATGATCGCGCCGTTGAGTGCGCCAATCGATATCCCGGCCACGATGTCAGGAAAGATCTTGCGTTCCTCGAGACCCTTGACGACCCCACACTCGAACGCGCCAAGCGCGCCGCCACCCTGCAGGATCAGCACGGTCTGCACCGGCAACTGATCGAGCGCGAAGTCAGGGTCGCCCAACTCCGCTTTCTGCGGCAGCACATTGGTGCGGTACCGAATCAGCCCTTCGGCAAGGCGCAACTCGGTGGCTGGTCGTCCAATGGAGAACACGGCGCGCACCACATCGTCCTTCAGGTAGAAGAGCGCAAAGGAGCGGTCCTCCAGCGAGCCCCGTGCGATGCATTCGTCGGCCCCCTCGGGAGCGCCGAGCATGTTGAAGCCAATATCACCTACGTCGCAGAAGAAGTATGAGACGAGGTCATAGCGCATCCGGCGGCCAAGCATGTTCAGCGCCGCGAGGCGGCCCTGCTTGGCGGCGTTGTCCCAGTGCTCGATATGACGCCGGCGGGCGAAGACGGGATCGTGGAAGCTCGTGACATCGCCTGCTGCCCAGACGTTTGGCACGTTCGTCTGCAGCAACTCGTCTACGGCAACGTAGCCTTTCTCGAGCGCGATCCCGCTACCCTCGAGGAAGCGCGTTGCCGGATCCACTCCCGCGCACACGACAACAACGTCACACGGCAGCCTCCTGCCTGAGCGTGTTTCGACTTCCGCCACCTTGCGTTGGCCATGCAGGGCCACCACCGCGTCTTCGAGGACGATGGATGCGCCGCGCTCCTGCGCGTGCAGACGGAAGAACTCCGACAGCATCCTGGATTCGAGATGACGCAGCAGTCGGTCACTCTCCTCGATCACCGTCACATCGAGACCCATTTCGCCCAGGGTCATGGCGGTTTCCATGCCGAGGAAGCTGCCACCGATCACCACGACGCGCTTGCCCTTCGATGCGGCATCGCGAATGGCATCGCAATCCTGCCTGGACCTCAGGGTGTGGATGCCCTGGAGCGACATCCCCGGGACATCGAGCAGCCTCGGTGTCGCGCCGGTTGCGATCAGGAGGTTTCCGTAGTGGATGCGCGCGCCCACCGAGGTCTCTACTATCTGACGGACGGGATCGACGGATGCAACTGTCGTGTCCAGCGCGATATCTATCGCCTGCTCCCGGTAGAACTGCTCGGAGTGCAGCAGGAACTGGGAGTCCTCTGACGGCTCCTGCAGATACTGTTTCGAGAGTCTCGTCCGCAGATACGGCAGGGTCGACTCTGTCGAAAGCATGAGGATGGAGCCTGTCGCGCCTTCTCTGCGCAGCGTTTCCGCTGCGCGCGCGCTCGCAAGCCCACCGCCGATCAAAAGGAAATCAACCTGCTTGTGCGTCATATCGCTCCCTGGGGCGTTCGATTACTGCATGAACCAGCCGTGGCTGACAACAAACGATTGTCCGGTCAGTGCCGCGCTTGGGAACGTGCAAAGGAACAGGACGGTCTGCGCGACATCCTCCACAGTGGTGAAGACGCCATCGACAGTACCGCCAAGCATGACGTTGCGCACCACTTCCGCCTCGCTGATGCCCAGTTCCTTGGCCTGCTGTGGAATTTGTTTCTCCATCAGCGGCGTCTTAACGAAGCCAGGACAGATAACATGCGAGCGCACATTATGAGCCGCGCCTTCCTTGGCCAACACCTTGGCCAGCCCCAGCAATCCATGTTTCGCGGTCACGTACGCCGACTTCAGCGGCGAAGCTTCGTGGGAGTGCACGGATCCCATGTAGATCACTACACCGCCACGGTCGTCCTTGTACATGTGCTTGAGCGCGGCCTTCGTCGTCAGGAATGCGCCGTCCACATGGATGGCTTGCATCTTCTTCCAGTCCGAAAACGCATAGCTCTCGATGGGATTGACGATCTGGATGCCCGCGTTCGAGACCAGGATATCGATTGAGCCAAACTCCGCCGCGACCTTGTCGATGCCTTGATTGACCGCGTCCTCGTTGGTGACGTCCATGGCCACGCCGATGGCCTTGCCGCCAGATTTCCGGATTTCATCTGCGACGCCGTTCGCGCCATCGAGATTCATGTCGGCGATGGCAACCGCGGCCCCGCCTTTCGCCAGTTCCAACGCAATTTCCTTGCCGATACCGCTTGCCGCACCGGTGACGACTGCAACCTTGCCGTTCAGATTAGTCATGATCAACTCCTGGATACGTTGAGTAAGTTGGATACGCGAGAACAAGAACTGCTACTTCGCCAGATAGTCGTGCACGACCTCGCCGAGACCCAGCGTCAGGTCGGCGATCAGGTGGCGTGCTTCGACGATTTCAAGAACCGGAAGATCGGCAACCGGTGCAAGGGCATGGGGAGACAACTGCAGTGACGCGGGACCGGTCCAGGCCCCTTTCATCGTGATGTTTTCGAGGTAGTAGCGCACCAGTTCGCAGACGCGAGGGGAGCCGTCCACGTGAGGCACCACTTTCAGCAGGAAGTTCGGCATGGCAAGCCGCCTGGCCTGTTCCGCAAGATCGAGCTCGCGGTGCTTGTAGCCCATCGTGCCGGTGGCAATCCGGACCGGGCCGTAATCGAGTGTGCCAACGAGCGTGTCGATATGCGTTTCGAGGGCTGGCGAAGCCAGCTTCTTGGGAAACCCCCAGAGTTCCCGGCCGCCCGCAATCGGCGGATGATCATTCAGGTACATCGCATGGGTGTAACTGCCTGCCACGCCTTCGTACTCGACGGGGATGACCTGGCCACTTTCCGTGTAGTTGCCAAAGCCGGTCGAATCCGGCATCCGGATGAACTCGTAGCTCACCAGGGGCGAGGTGACTTTCAAGGGTTCGGGGACAGCCTCGCGCAACCGATCCATGTCCGTGCGATAGGTCACGATAAAGAACTCCCGATTCACGAAGCGATACGGCCCCATCGGGAACGCTGGGCTCGTGATTGGCATGGCAAACGCACGCGAAGCTACGGAGTCTATTTTCATGACATTCCTGTGTTTAGATCACATCGGGATGATTTGGATGATCAGGCCACCACGCACCATCACGGCAAACGGTGAATGCACTGTCAGGCTGCGAGCCGGAAGGTTTTGAATCGTCGCCGAACCGCGTGGCTGTACGCAAGGGGGAGCGGTGTTAGCGGTCACGCGCGCGGCGCAGAGCAGGGGATTGAAGCAAGCGAGCCACAGTCAAGGCGGACAGGCCAATGGCGCAGAGGAGGGGGAGGGTGAAAGTAAAAGCAGAAAGGAGGAATTCCATTGCTGTGCCGTTCTCTGAAACCTGGCAAGAACTTGCGGTGGGTTGCGCATGGCTTCCAGTGTAGGTTTCAAGATGCATCGTAAAAAGGGAGAGGTCGCCGACATACTGTTCAGTAATACGAACAGTTGTTTGGAAACTCTCCTGTCTGGTGTCCGACGACACGTATGCCGATCTGACAACGGGCCTCTGGTTTGATTCATTTTTTTCTTAAAAAGAAGGCGCGGAACTCTTATGCAAATCTGCGCTTGATCAATGAAGCTTTCGTGAAACCGTGGCGAAGGCTGCCTGGCCTTGCATCACTGGTCTGCCTTTCCACCGCGCGTCAGAAAGCGCACAAGAATGCTCTTGGGTTCAAGTAGCACTACACAGCGATACGCAGAATCCAGATCCACGCGCCAACCAGATTCCATTCCCACGTTTTCACGTAAACCCCAATTTTCGATGTTGATGTACCACATGGTACATTTCACGTCATCGCGGCCGATGGTGGCGGCGAGAGAACTCATCGGGAAGCAACATGGATTTGCGAAAGCTATTGGGAAGGATGGCCAGCATGGCCGTGGCGATGGCGCTGCCACTGATCGGACAGGCGCAGACATTTCCGACGAAACCAGTCCGGCTGGTGGTGCCGCAGGCCGGCGGCACGGGGAATGACGTACTGGCGCGCGCGCTGGCTGAAAAGCTCAGCCAGGCGTGGAAGCAGCCAGTAGTCGTGGAGAACAAGCCGGGCGCGAATGGGACGCTGGCGATTTCCTACGTACTGGGGCAGCCGGCCGATGGATACACGCTGTTCTTCGCGGGTGTTTCCAACCTCAGCTTCAACCCGTACCTCTATCCCAAGCTGCCCTATCAGCCGGCCAAGGACCTGACCGGCGTGGCAATGCTGGCGAACTCGCCATTCGTGTTCGTCGCATCGCCGTCACTGCATGTGCAGACCTTGCAGGACTTCGTGCGCCTTGCCAAGGCGCGACCCGGCGAGATCAGCTTCGCGTCGGGCGGTATCGGCAATTCCACGCATCTGGCGATGGAACTGGTGGCGGAGCGCACTGGCATCACGATGCAGCATGTGCCGTTCAATGGCACGGGTGGCTCGACAAGCCTGATGAACGGGCAGACGCCGGTGATGATGAACGTGGTGGCCGGCGTGCAACCGTTTATCGCGGGCAAGAAGCTGGTGCCGCTGGCGGTCACTGGCGATCGGCGACTGGCGGCATTGCCCTCGGTGCCTACCTTCAAGGAACTCGGTTACGACGTCCAAGTGCCGGGTTGGTATGCCATCGTCGCCCGCGCGGGCACGCCGCCAGCCGTGGTGCAGCAGATCAATGCCGATATCAACCATATCCAGGACGATCCGCAGTTCAAGGAGAAGCTGGGCTTCCAGTTCCTCGATGCGATCAAGGGACCGCCTTCGGAGGTGGAGCGCTACATGAAGCGCGACGCCGATGCCTGGGGGCCCGTCATCCGCCGTCTCAACATTTCTCTCTGACTACCCTGACCGCTCTGATAAGAAAACCATGCCACATCTGACCAAAGCCGTGCATGACTATCGCCTGGCCGCGATGCATCGCCTGATGGACCGCCTGCGCGTGGATGCGCTGGTATTCGGCTCGCCGGACTTTTTCCAGTACGCGACCAATTTCCAGCTTGACGTGTGGCCATGGGAGCGTCCCGTGTTCGTCGTCGTGCCGCGCAACGGCGAGACGTTTGCCGTAATGAACGAGCTATCGACCAACCACATGCGGTTTGCCGCGGAGAAGGGCACGGTGTGGCTCTCGGACGTGACGTACTACGCCGAGCATCCCCGCGTGGCCAACCGGTTGGCCCTGCCGTCGCAACTGCCCGAAGTCGTGGCCGCATTGCTGGCCGCGAAGGGCCTCGGGATGTCGCGCATCGCCGTCGACGTTCAGCATCCGATCCTGACCGGCGCGCAGCGCTATCTTCCCGAGATGACGTTGCGTCCGGCGATGGCCGAGATGCGCAGCCTGCGATGGGTCAAGCACGCCGAGGAGCTGCAGACCATGCGAGACCTCGCGGCCTTGACGGACTGGGTTCAGGATCGCTACCGAGAGAACATTCGTCCCGGCCGGCTAGTGCAGGAGCTCGATCACGCCATGGCGGCGCTGATGGTGGAAGAGGCTGCGCGACGTTTCGCGGGAGAGGACTTCGAGATCATGAAATGCTGGACGCTCACCGGCCCTGCCTCGGCGTCCCCGCATGGCGACGGCGCGGCGTGCGGCTCGCGCATCGCGAAGGGCGACACCATCGTCAACCTTGTATTGCCGAGATTGAACGGCCTCTACGTGGAGAACGAGCGCACATGGTTCTGCGGTCAGCCCAGCGATGAGCAGGCCAGGTTCTACAGCGTTGCGGCGCTGGCCACGGACGCTGCCGTGGCTGCGGCGGTGGTGGGCCGGCGTGTCTGCGACATGGACGCCGCCGCGCAGGCGGTGATCGAAAGCGCGGGGTGTGGCGATTACGTGTTCCACCGGACGGGCCATGCCGTGGGTCTGATGCTGCACGAATATCCCGAGGATATGGCGTTCAACACCCGGCCGCTGCTCGCCGGCGAAGTCTATTCGTCCGAGCCGGGACTGTATGTGTACGGCCTGGGTGGCTTCCGCCTGGACGATACCGTCGTCGTTGGCGAGGTGCCGGAAGTCATGGTCAAGACGCCGAAGACGCTGAGCTACGCCACCGTGAGCCTGTAATGGGCGCTGGCCGGGCGGCCATGACGACTGCCCATCGCCTGCATGGTGCCTTAGCGCCGGTCCACGTCGAGCACCGCCTGCGCGAACGCGGCGGGCGCTTCCTGCGGCAGGTTATGGCCGATCCCGCCGGTCACGTTGCGGTGTTCGTACCGGCCCGTGAACTTGCTGGCATAAGCGCTTGGCTCGGGGTGAGGCGCGCCGTTGGCGTCGCCTTCCATGGTGATGGTGGGCACGCTGATGGTGGGCGCGGTGGCGAGCCGTTTCTCGATATCGTCGAACCGGGCTTCTCCGGTGGCCAGCCCTTGCCGCCAGCGATAGTTGTGCACCGTGATGTCGACGTGATCGGGGTTGTCGAACGCGGCGGCACTACGTTCGAACGTGGCGTCATCGAAATCCCACTTCGGTGATGCCAGTTTCCAGATGAGCCTGGCGAACTGGTGGGTGTACTTCTGATAGCCGGCGCGGCCACGGTCCGTGGCGAAGTAGAACTGGTACCACCACTGCAGCTCGGCCTCGGGCGGCAGGGGGACCTTGCCGCCGGCCTGGCTGCCGATCAGGTAGCCGCTGACCGAGACCAGCCCCCGGCAGCGGTCTGGCCACAGTGCGGCCATGATGTCGGCGGTGCGCGCGCCCCAGTCGAAGCCGGCCACCACGGCGTTCTGGATGCCGAGCGCATCCAGCAGCGCGATCATGTCGGCGGCAATCGCCGAGGGCTGACCATTTCGCATGGTGTCGGAAGACAGAAAGCTGGTGGATCCGTAGCCGCGCAGGTAGGGAATGATCACGCGATAGCCGCGCGCCGCCAGTAGCGGCGCTACGTCGACGAAGCTGTAGATGTCATACGGCCAGCCGTGCAGCAGCAGCGCGACGGGCCCGTTGGTCGGGCCGGCCTCCGCGTAGCCGACGTTCAGCACGCCGGCCTTGATCTGCTTGATCGGCGCAAAGCTCGTATGAGTGCCTGGCCGGGGTGAGGGCAGTGGCGTTGCGTGCGGCTGGCTGGTCTGGGCCCGGGCCGTCTGTGCCCCCCCGAATTGCGCCGCGGCCAGCGTCGCCGCAACAACTCCCATAAAGCCCCGTCGAGGCAAATTGACGATCTCCGGCATCTCTCGCTCCTGTGTGTGTGATCAACCTGTGCATGACTTTAGGTGGCGCAAGTAACCGGCATGTAGCGGCGGGCGGGGGGATTTGTATCGCAATGTATATGCCCCGGGGATTCCGGACAGGCCGATACACGCCTGCACCAGCTACGGCGTCCACGGCGGGCCGACCGGGGGAGATGGGCAAAACGGTCGCACTTGTCATCGTCAATCTTGGTGATGCGCCCCCGGCCGTTGCCACGTACGCTCGCCGGCACAAAACAAGACAACAGCCGGAAGGGAAGATCGAGCCATGACAAAGACCAGGAGATTCGCCGCAGCCACGCTATTTGGCATCCTTGCCGTGACCATCGCCGCGTGCGGGGGCGGCGGCGACGCAGCGGGGACGGGCAGCGCCACCGACGCCACGCCCGCCGCATCGTGCACGGTTGCCAAGCCGCAGTGCACGGTGTCGAGTTCGCCCGCGACATCGGCGGACAACCCGGTGCCGGCGGGGACGAACGTTGTGTTGACCGCGAAATGCGATACGTCCGTGACGCAGGCGGACTGGTTCACGAATGCCAAGACCTTCGCGAGTGGCATGAACGTCACGGTGAATCCCAGCGCGACCACCAGCTATGGCTTCGCCTACAAGAATTGCGCCGGTGGCGACGCGACGGGTCTGTGGGTGTATGTCGGCAGTGGGTCGAGCAGCGGAGGCAGCTCGGGAACGTCAACCGGCACGGGCGGAAGCGCCACGGTCGACAGCGGCGCGTCCGGGTCTGGCGGCCTCAAGTCCGGCGTCAGTGCCATGAACTGCGTGCGGATGGGCCACAACGCATCGGGTAGCACGACGATCACCAATACGTGCGGCGGGACGATTTCCTATACGTTCTGCAACCTCTACGCCGCTCCGGCCGGCGACACGGGCACGCTGTTCGTTTGCAAGGGCCAGCGCGCCACCTACAGCCCGAGCGGCTACGTCTATGAGCAGGGCTCCGATGGCCTGGGCGCCGGCAACACCCAGGTCATCCTGGGGACCCGCGTCAACAATCAGGTCACGTGGGTCATCGCCTGCGCAACCGGGCTGCCCCACATCACGAATTTCGACACGAGCACCATCGGCCCGAACTCGAAGGCCACTGGGATCTGCCTGCTCTGAGTCGGATCGAGAGTATTTTTTCAATACAGACAGCACGGAAGGGGAAATATGAAGCTCACGCCCATTGCGCTTTGCATCGCAGTGCTTGCCCTGTCGGCATGCGGTGGTGGTGGCGATTCTTCAACGGGGGGGACTACGACCACGACCACGCCACCGGGCACCACTGCGCCCACCAAGCAGGTCGTCAGCGGCGTTGCGGCGACCGGCGCGGCGATGCAAGGTGCCACGGTGACGCTGACGGACGCCTCGGGCAAGTCGACAAGCTGTCCTGCCGATGCCACCACTGGTTCGTTCCAGTGCGACGTGACCGGTCTGACTGCGCCGTTCGTGCTGGCCGCCACGGGCAATGTAGCCGACTCGCAGGCCACGCTGATCAGCCTGAGCGCGACAGCTGGTACTCAGACGATCAACATCACGCCGCTCACCAACGCGATTGCAGCGACGATCATTGGCGACAACCCGACCAAGTTGCTGGACGATACCAGTCTCCTGCAGTCCAAGGTCACGGCATCGTCGATCAGCACCACGGTGAAAGCGTACTCGGACGCGCTGGCCGCTCTGCTGGCCGCCACCGGCAACACCGGCGTGGATCTGATCTCCGGTCCGTTGACGGCCGGTGCGCCCGGGCTGGACCGTCTGCTCGATCAGGTAAAGGTCAACGTGCTGCCCAATGGCGGCGTGCAACTGACATCGGTGGCGGGCGCATCGAGCGATACGCCGACAATGCTCCAGCTTGCGCCCGGTGTTGCGCCGACGGCGGCCGACACCGCAAGCCTGCCAAGCGTGGCGACGATCGGCGGCCAACCGGTTTCCAGCTTGCCCAGCGCCAGCGATCTTGCCGGGCTGCAGGCGGCATTCAATCAGTGCTTCGCGGCGTCGACAACCGCTTCCGCCCGGTTGAGCGGAAGCGTGGCCGCCTGTGAGCAGATCATCGTCGATGATGTCGCGCCGGGCGCGCTGATGGCGGGTGTGCCCAGCAGCTACCTTAGCAACGGCGCGAATGCCGAGCAGGATCTGGGCTCCAGCATCGTCGGCGACGACGGCATGACTGGCGCGGTCTTCAGCCTGCCGGAGATCATTCGGGTCCAGTCGACCGACAAGGTCTGGATCAAGGTGTCCTGGACACGCGCCGATGGCATCCGCGATGGCATGCAGCAGATCGCGCAGATCGCGTTGCAGCCGTCGGCTCGGACGACCAGCGACAATGGCTGGCGTCTGGTCGGCAACCAGCGTCACGTGCTGAGCAAGGTCACGGGCAATGCGCAGCGCTGGGACTGGTTGAACGCCCCCAAAGCGACCACCGGCACCAATGCCTTCGTCAGTTCGCTGAGTTTGCAGGTAGGTATCACGGACGACCAGAACGTGCCGGTCGACTTCGCCGTGGTGACAGGTCCGGGGCTGCGTGCAGGGGTGCTCCTCAAGCCGAGCACCGGTGCGTGCGACACGCTCAATATCCACGCGCAGCTTGTGCCGGGTGACATGCAAGGTGTGGACGCCAGCGCGATTCCGGGCAAGTACTCGAGCAAGCTGAACAGCTGCCGCAATAGCTACCGTCTGGCCGGCGTTGCCCAGGATCCGGCCGCGCAGGCGCAGTTCAAATGGCCGGGCAGCAACGCCGCGTTCTCGAATCCGCAGTTGAGCGCCACGGAACTCGCGAACGTGACGCCGTTCGGTGTCTACACTTTCGCGATCTACCAGAAAGACAATGCGGCGGCCCCGGCCTACAGCTACGCGGTGCGTTTGCGCACACCGCCGCCGTCGCCAGATACGCTGCGCCAGTATGCGTGGCAGGAAGTCAGCAAGACCGCGCGTGATGCCCTGACGCCGGGTTCGGGCTCGGAGTTCGCTGGTGGGGCCACATTCCCGATGAGCTGGACCTCTGCATCGGGCGTGCCGTTCGTGAAGAAGACCAACGTGCAGATCCGATCGACCATCGGTGGCGCCCCGCAGGTATTCGTGAGCGGCAATGCGCGTGCCAGGCCGGCGGCCGCTAATACGGTGGTCAACGTGTCGGTGCCGGGCGATCAGGGGGCGGCGTTCCCGGCAGTTGCCGGGGCGACTGGCACAAGCGATATGTCGTTCGCGAACCTTAGCTGGTCTGATACGTTCGATCTGAGTTTCAGTACCAGCGTGGAGTACGACCACTAAAGTACGACGACTAAAGTACGACGACTAAAGTACGACCACCAGGCCAATCCCGGCGCGCCAGCCGCCGGCCACGGACCCCGCGTCTCGCAGTCGAGGCGCGGGGTTTCTTGCGTCGGCAGGCCGGGTATTTCCATGCCCGGCTTTACCCCACGCGAGGAGCGAGTACCAATAGCCCGGCATTTGCGATAATGCTGGCAATTGTCTAATCATGTATAGGTGCGCGAATCGATCAACGCTTCGCGCTTTATCCTTGCCCGGAGCTGGAGAACCCCAAGAATGCCGCGTCAAACGCCTGAGCTGACGATGGACAGCAGTGCCGAGGACGCGCCAATGCCGCTCTATCTGCGCCTGAAGCAGATGATCACCCGACAGATCGATACGGGCGCATGGCCGGCACATCATCGTGTGCCGTCCGAAAACGAACTGGTGGAACAGTTCGGCGCCAGCCGGATGACGATCAACCGCGCATTGCGCGAACTCACCGCCGAAGGCCGGCTCGTGCGAATGCAGGGCGTGGGCACGTTCGTGGCGGAGCCGAAGATGCAGTCTTCGCTGCTCGAGGTCAACAACATCGCGGACGAGATCGCGGAGCGTGGACATCGCCATCATTCCGAGGTGATCCTGGTGCGCGAGGAGCCCGCCGGCCCCGAGCGCGCGGTGGCGATGGATCTGCGCGAAGGCGAGAAGATCTTCCATTCCATCATCGTTCACTACCAGGACAACGTGCCGGTGCAGATCGAGGACCGCTACGTCAATCCGGGCCTGGCTCCCGACTACCTGAAGCAGGACTTCAGCGTCGACACGCCGAATGCCTATCTGCAAAGCCTTGCTCCCCTGACGGCGGGCGAGCATATCGTCGAGGCCGTAGTCGCCACCGCCGACGAGGCAAAACTCCTGCAGATCCCGCGCGCCGAACCGTGCCTGCTGATCCGGCGCCGCACATGGTCGGGCAAGCGCGTCGTGACGTTCGCCCGCCTGCTGCATCCGGGGTCGCGTCACCGCCTGGAAGGGCGGTTCGGCCCCGGCGCCTGACGCCCCCCCTTCGCTATTTCCTTGCTCCGCTGAGCCCCTGACCTTGCCGTGCCACTGTGCGGCAAGGTCCACTCCCGTTCTCTCCCGTCCCCTTTGCCGCGCTATCTGCTCGCCCTGAAAACGGGGTAAACCCCAGTACAAATCAACTTGTCTATACAATACTGTACAACCCCATCGGATGGCGCTGTGGCGTCATCGCCGTCGTGAACAAACCGTGGATGAGGAACAACCGTGAGCACCCCCAATCGTTACCGTGACGTAGAGATCCGCGCGCGGCGCGGCAATCAGCTTCAGGCCAAGAGCTGGCTGACCGAGGCGCCGCTGCGCATGCTGATGAACAACCTCGACCCGGAAGTGGCGGAGAACCCCAAGGAACTGGTGGTCTATGGTGGCATCGGCCGCGCCGCGCGCAACTGGGAGTGCTACGACAAGATCGTCGAGTCGCTTGTGACGCTGGGCGACGACGAAACACTGCTGGTGCAGTCGGGCAAGCCGGTGGGCGTATTCAAGACGCATGCCGATGCGCCGCGCGTGCTGATCGCCAACTCCAACCTGGTGCCGCACTGGGCTAGCTGGGAGCACTTCAACGAGCTGGATGCCAAGGGTCTGGCGATGTACGGTCAGATGACGGCAGGTTCCTGGATCTATATCGGCAGCCAGGGCATCGTGCAGGGCACCTACGAGACCTTCGTCGAGGCCGGCCGCCAGCACTATGACGGCAATCTGACCGGACGCTGGGTGCTGACCGCGGGCCTGGGCGGCATGGGCGGTGCCCAGCCGCTGGCCGCGACGCTAGCCGGCGCATGCTCGCTGAACATCGAATGCCAGCAAAGCCGTATCGACTTCCGTCTGCGTACGCGCTACGTCGATGAGCAAGCCACGGATCTGGATGACGCGCTGGCCCGTATCGCGAAGTACACCGGGGAAGGCAAGGCCATCTCCATCGCGCTGTGCGGCAATGCGGCCGAGATCTTGCCGGAACTCGTGCGTCGCGGCGTGCGCCCGGACATGGTGACCGACCAGACCAGCGCCCACGACCCGCTCAATGGATACCTGCCGATCGGCTGGACCTGGGACAAGTACCGCGACCTCGCGCAGACGAAGCCGGCCGAGGTGGTGAAGGCCGCCAAGCAGTCGATGGCCAAGCACGTCGAGGCGATGCTGGCCTTCCAGAAGATGGGCGTGCCCACCTTCGACTACGGCAACAACATCCGCCAGATGGCCAAGGAAGAGGGCGTGTCGAACGCCTTCGATTTCCCGGGCTTCGTGCCGGCCTATATCCGTCCGCTGTTTTGCCGCGGCATTGGCCCGTTCCGCTGGGCCGCGTTGTCCGGTGATCCGCAGGACATCTACAAGACTGATGCCAAGGTCAAGGAACTGATCCCCGACGACGCACACCTGCACCGCTGGCTGGACATGGCGAAGGAGCGCATCAGCTTCCAGGGCCTGCCGGCGCGGATCTGCTGGGTTGGACTGGGCCTGCGTGCCAAGCTGGGCCTGGCCTTCAACGAAATGGTGCGTTCGGGTGAACTGTCCGCGCCGGTGGTGATTGGCCGTGATCATCTGGACTCGGGCTCGGTGTCGAGCCCGAACCGCGAGACCGAATCCATGAAGGACGGCTCGGACGCCGTGTCTGACTGGCCGCTGCTCAACGCGCTGCTGAATACCGCCAGTGGCGCCACCTGGGTGTCGCTGCACCACGGCGGCGGCGTTGGCATGGGCTTCTCCCAGCACTCTGGCGTGGTGATTGTCTGCGATGGCACCGATGCCGCCGCCGCCCGTATCGCCCGCGTGCTGAACAACGATCCGGCGACCGGCGTGATGCGCCACGCCGATGCCGGCTACGAGATTGCCATCGATTGCGCCCGCGAAAACGGCCTGAACCTGCCGATGCTCGGCACCTCCAAGTAACTCCGGATTTGAACCATGTCGTACCAAGAAAATCAGCCAGTCTTCGCCCTGCATCTGCAACCCGGTGAGCTCACGCTCGCGCAACTGCGTGCCGTGCATCAGCAGCCCGTCAAGATCACGCTCGACGAGCGCGCCTTCCCCGCCATCGACCGCAGCGTGGCGTGCGTCGAGAACATCATCGCCGAGGGCCGCACGGCCTACGGCATCAACACCGGATTCGGCCTGCTGGCACAGACCCGCATTGCCCGCGAGGACCTGGAGAACCTGCAGCGCTCGCTGGTGCTTTCCCACGCGGCAGGTGTGGGCGAGCCCATCGACGACGCGCTGGTGCGCCTGATCATGGTGCTCAAGATCAACAGCCTGGCGCGTGGCCTGTCCGGCATCCGCCGCAAGGTGATCAACGCGCTGATCGCGCTGGTGAACGCCGAGGTGTACCCGTGCATCCCGTTGAAGGGCTCCGTTGGCGCGTCGGGCGATCTGGCGCCGCTGGCCCATATGTCGTTGCTGCTGCTGGGCGAAGGCCGGGCACGACATCGCGGCGAATGGCTGTCCGCTCGCGAAGCGCTGGCCATTGCCGATTTGCAGCCGCTTACGCTCGCCGCCAAGGAAGGGCTGGCGCTGCTGAACGGCACGCAGGTTTCCACCGCGTATGCGCTGCAGGGTTTGTTCCAGGCGGAAGACCTGTACGCGGCGGCCAGCGTGTGCGGCGCGCTGACCGTCGAGGCAACGCTTGGCTCGCGCGCTCCGTTCGATCCGCGCATTCACGCTGCCCGTGGCCAGCGCGGCCAGATCGACGCGGCGGCGGTCTATCGTCACCTGCTGGGGGAGACCAGCCAGCTCGGCCAATCGCACGCGCATTGCGACAAGGTGCAGGACCCGTACTCGCTGCGCTGCCAACCCCAGGTCATGGGCGCCTGCCTGACGCAGATCCGCAATGCGGCGGATGTGCTGGGTGTCGAGGCGAACTCGGTTTCCGACAATCCGCTGGTATTCGCGCAGGAAGGCGATATCATCTCGGGCGGCAATTTCCACGCGGAACCGGTGGCAATGGCCGCGGACAACCTCGCGCTGGCCCTGGCCGAGATCGGCTCGCTCTCCGAGCGGCGTGTGTCGCTGATGATGGACCAGCACCTGTCGCAGTTGCCGCCGTTCCTGGTCGCCAATGGCGGCGTGAACTCCGGCTTCATGATCGCGCAGGTCACGGCCGCCGCGCTGGCATCGGATAACAAGGCGCTCGCGCATCCGGCCAGTGTCGACAGCCTGCCTACGTCGGCGAACCAGGAAGACCATGTGTCGATGGCGCCCAACGCTGGCAAACGTCTCTGGGAGATGGCCAGCAACGTCAAGGGCATCGTGGCGATCGAATGGCTGGCGGCCTGCCAGGGCATGGACTTCCGTGAAGGCGGCAAGACCACCGAAGCGCTGGAGCGCGCGCGCGGCCTGCTGCGTCAGTCGGTGCCGTTCTACGACAAGGACCGGTACTTCGCGCCGGATATCGAAGACGCCAGCGTGCTGATCGCCGAGCGTCACCTTACGGCCTTGCTGCCTGCAGGCATCCTGCCGAGCGTCTGACGGACGCTCGCGCCGGCGCCAAGCGGGCAAAGATCCGCGCGCCATGGGCCTTCGGTCCCAATCTAGACATCCTTCTGGAGACAGCTTGAAAAACCTGCAACGCAATCTGAGCGCGCGGCATATCCGCTTTCTCGCGCTCGGCTCGGCCATCGGCACGGGCCTGTTCTACGGTTCGGCATCGGCGATCCAGCTGGCCGGCCCGGCCGTTATCCTGGCGTACATCGTGGGCGGCGCGGCGGTCTACATGGTCATGCGCGCGCTGGGCGAGATGGCCGTGCGCGAGCCGGTGACCGGCTCGTTCGGCCGCTACGCCAGCGAGTACCTGGGGCCGCTCGCGGGCTTTCTTACCGGATGGACCTACATCCTCGAGATGATCATCGTCTGTCTGGCGGACGTGACCGCATTCGGTATCTATATGGGATTCTGGTTCCCCGAAGTGCCGCAATGGATATGGGTGCTCGGCATCGTCATGCTGATCTGCGGGCTGAACCTGTGCAATGTGAAGGTGTTCGGCGAGCTCGAGTTCTGGCTGGCGCTGGTGAAGATCCTGGCCATCGCGGCGATGATCATCGGCGGCACGCTGATCCTGTTCCTCGGCGTGAAGATGAATGGCGAGCATTCGCCGGGCCTGACCAATCTGTGGGCGCATGGCGGCTTCCTGCCGCACGGCGCGGGCGGGTTGATCGCGTCTCTGGCGGTGGTGATGTTTGCTTACGGCGGCATCGAGATCATCGGCATCACCGGCGGTGAAGCCCAGAATCCGGAGAAGGTGATTCCGCGCGCGATCAACGCCGTGCCGGCCCGCATCCTGCTGTTCTACGTGCTGACGATGACCGTGCTGATGGCCATCTTCCCGTGGACCGGCATCGGTAGCCAGGGCAGCCCGTTCGTGCAGATCTTCTCCGGGCTGGGGATCAAGTCGGCAGCGGCGGTGCTTAACCTGATCGTCATCTCGGCCGCCATCTCGGCAATCAACAGCAATATTTTTGGCGCTGGCCGCATGATGTACGGCATGGCGGAGCAGGGCCAGGCGCCGCGCCTGTTCGCCACTACCTCGCCTCATGGCGTGCCCTGGGTGACGGTGCTGGCGATGGCTGCTGCCTTGCTCGGCGGTGTGGTGCTGAACTACCTGATCCCCGAACAGGTGTTCGTGATCATTGCGTCGATTGCGACCTTCGCCACCGTGTGGGTCTGGCTGATGATCCTGCTGTCGCAGGTTGCCATGCGACGCCGCCTGTCGGCCGAAGAGGTCCGCGCCCTCAAGTTCAAGGTACCGCTGTG
Source organism: Cupriavidus sp. HMR-1 (assembly GCF_000319775.1). Taxonomy (NCBI): domain Bacteria; kingdom Pseudomonadati; phylum Pseudomonadota; class Betaproteobacteria; order Burkholderiales; family Burkholderiaceae; genus Cupriavidus; species Cupriavidus sp. HMR-1. The sequence goes on along the minus strand of NZ_ANKP01000261.1, from coordinate 6,821 downwards.
GCCGGTCGGTCCGGCGCTGGCGATCGCCTTCATGCTGTTCGTGATCGGCGTGCTGGGGTATGTCGAGGACACGCGCGTGGCACTGTACGTTGGCGCGGGCTGGGTCGTGCTGCTGTCGTTGGCCTGGTTCCTGCGGGCCAAGCCGAAGGCGGACGCGCTGCTCGCCCGGGAAACCCGTGTTTCGTGAAACGGACGCACGGCAAATGACGGCATTGACGCAAGCCGAGGCCCCTGATGCGGTCTGGCAGGGGCGTGCCGATACCGGCGAGCGCGGGGATACGCGGCGGCTGTTCAATATCGTCCAGCCGCTGGCCGTAGCGGCCAGCGACGATCTGGCTGGTGCGACTGTGCTGGTTGGTTTCGCGTGCGACGCAGGCGTCAGGCGTAACCAGGGCCGTGTTGGTGCGGCCGATGGCCCGCGCGCCATTCGACGCGCCCTGGCCAGCCTGCCGGTTCATGACGTGGCCGCGCTCTACGATGCAGGTGACGTGCGCTGCGAGGGCGACGCGCTCGAAGATGCGCAGCGGGCGCTCGGTGAAGTCGTCAGGGCGCAACTGGACCGTGGCGCGCTGCCCATCGTGCTCGGTGGCGGGCACGAAGTGGCCTGGGGCACCTGGCAGGGCCTCAGGGCGCATCTGGATGCGGCGGGCGACGCGGGCCGCGTCCTGATCCTCAATCTCGATGCGCATTTCGATTTGCGGACTGCGCGGCCCGGCAGTTCCGGCACGCCGTTCGACCAAATTGCGGAGGCGTGCCGTGCCGCAGGCCAGCCGTTCGACTATGTGTGTCTCGGCGTCAGCCGGCTCGGCAACACTGCATCGCTATTTGCCCACGCGCAGGCGCTGGGCGTGCGCTACGTTGAAGACACCGAGATGCAGGAGCGCCATCTCGACCACAGACTGGCCGAGGTCGACGCGATGCTGGCGCAGGCCGCGCATGTCTACCTGACGATCGATCTCGACGTGCTTCCGGCAGCCGTCATGCCCGGTGTCTCCGCGCCTGCGGCGTATGGCGTGCCGATCAGCGTGATCGAGGCCATCGTCACGCACGTGCGCGGTAGCGGCAAGCTGCGCGCGGCAGACCTTGCGGAGTTCAATCCGCAGTTCGACCGTGACGGTCAGAGCGCCCGCGTTGCCGCGCGGCTGGCGTATCGACTGATCCGCTGATCCGCTGATCCGTTGATCGGTTGCATGGCCGGCGTGTGCCGCGCCGAGTAACCAGGCGTGGTGCGATGCTTGCGTCGCAAAGTCTGTGGAGCGCAGACAACATCGGTGAAACTTCTGTCCCTTCGTCGTGTCGGTTACTTCGTAACCGGCATCACGCCTCCCCTGATGAAGGACGCCGATGAATCTTCCTCTTCTTCTCGATCACCCCTGGTTTGGCACGTGGACGGCGGCCCTGGTTGCGGTCGTTATCGTGCTGCTGGCACATCGCATCGGCAGTCTGCTGCTACTGCGGATCACGCGTTCCGCGCAGATACTCCATCCCATGGTCGTCAAGGCGCGGGCCCCGTCGAAGGCGGTTCTGCTGCTGCTCGCGTTGCAGACTGTATGGCAGGCTGCCCCGGACGAACTGCGCTGGATCGACAATGTGCGGCATGTCAATGGCCTGCTGTTGATCGCCGCCATGACATGGCTCGTGGCGCGGGTCATTGCCGGCTTCGCGCAGGGCGTGCTGGACCGGCACCCCGTGGATGTCGAGGACAACATGAATGCCCGCCGCATCCATACCCAGACACGCGTGCTCTCGCGCATTGCGATGGCGTTGGTGGTGGTGATCGGGGCGGCGATGTTGCTGATGACGTTTCCCGGCGCGCGGCAGGTCGGCGCCAGCCTGCTGGCCTCGGCAGGTGTGGTCGGGCTGGTCGCCGGCCTGGCTGGCAAGACGGTGTTCAGCAATATGATCGCGGGGTTGCAGCTTGCCTTGACGCAGCCGATCCGGCTCGACGATGTGCTGATCGTCGAAGGCGAGTGGGGCCGGGTCGAGGAAATCACGGCAACGTACGTGGTGCTGCGGATCTGGGACGAGCGCCGCCTGATCATCCCGCTGCAGTACTTCATCGAGAAGCCATTTCAGAACTGGACTCGCAACAACTCCCAGCTACTGGGCTCGGTGTTCTTCCATGTCGACTACGGGATGCCGCTGGCGCCGCTGCGCAAGGAGCTGGAGCGCATCGTGAACAACGCGCCCCAGTGGGATCGGCGGTTTTTCAACCTGGTGGTCACCGACGCAACGGAACGCACGATGCAGATTCGCGTGCTGTGCACCGCCGCATCCTCGGGTCTGGCGTGGGATCTTCGCTGCGTCGTGCGCGAGGGGCTGATCGACTTCATGCAGCGCGAGTATCCGCAGTTTCTGCCGCGGATGCGCATTGATGGCGAGGCGGGACGAACGGGAGGCAATGGCGCGCAGGACTAGGTGCCTGCCACCAGTCGGTTCTCCGTATAGATGCCGTATTCCAGATCGATCAGACGTTGACGCTTCCAGGCCTGCGGACCCGGCCGGTCAGGCCGGGTTTCGCCGCCAGGAGGTTACTTGCCGCCTGGCTTCATCAGGCTTTTCGCTTCCGCGATACTCTGCTCGGCACGTTTGGTGATCACGGCCAGTGCCTCGGCTTGCGATTTCTGCGCCATTTCCGCCAGTTCGCGCATGTTGTTGAAGGCTGTCTGCAAGCCTTGCTGCACGAGTTCGCCCTGTCTGGTCATGGCCTCTGCGGGATTGCCGCTCGTGGCCATCTTCTGGGCCGTGGCCTGAATCTCCTGCATGCTCTTGCTCAGGATTTCGGTCTGCTTCTGCACGAGTGCCTGCATGCCCTCGTAGGCGATCCTGTTGGCCTCCGCGAGGGCTTCAATATCCTTGCGCCGCGCTTCGATGATCGAAGTCATGTCGACGCCGGGGAGCTTGTACTGTTCCAGCAGTTTGGTGATGTCGGTGAACGGATTGGGCGCGGTAGCCATGACGGATCTCCTTGTTGGGATAGAGCAAGCAGAAGTCGAGCGGCGCTGGCACACGGGTGAAGTCGCCCGATCGCCACGCGGCAGGCTAAGTGTAATGCGTGCCGCAAGGGAACTGGGGAATGAATAGGGGGGTATCGCCTGGGCGCGCCGAGCGGCTGACACGGCACTTGGGTCCGCGTGTCGTCCAGGCCGGGCAAGCGGCCTGATAGCCGGGCCCGATCCCGTTGCATAATGCCCTCCGGCGCGAACGCCGCCAACACTATGGAAATACGACATGACGATGAAGACCGAAGAGCAGGTGCAAGCCGAGATTGCTGCCCTGAAGGCGCTGCAGCCGCAACTGCCGGAGCGCGCCCGCAAGGCCGTTGACGCCGCGTTGATGGTGTTGGAGAAGGGGCTGTCGCACGACAACGTCTACGACATGTTCGAGGAAGGTACCGAGGAATTCGAGGACGCCTTTGCGGCGCGCATGTGGCGCGAAGGCGCTCCCGGTAGCGAATCGCTGTCAGTGCTGTATCGCGAGCTGATCTGATAGGCAGGAGGTTTCTGCCAGGCAGATCAAGGATTGAGGATTCTTGCCGGCTGCCAGGCCGTAATAGGAGACAATGGCGCACATTCAATGACCGCCGGGCCGACTGGTCGCCCACGCGCTTATGTCCGAAGCAGACGTCGAAATGAGTTTCGCTGTTGATCCGGTTCGGGTCGAGTTCTCGGATCCGGGGCTCGAGCGGGAGTTTCAGCAACACCATCTGCGGACCACGCGCGCGTCGTTGCGCGTCACCTTGGTGTTCTGTTCGCTGTTTTATCTGGCCTTTTCCCTGACTGATCTCGCCGCGCTGGGCTTTGGGACGTCGTTGCTCGTGCTGTTGCTGGGGAGAATCGCCGTCGCGCTGACTGCCTGCGGCGGTCTGTATCTGATTCGCCGGAAAACCGAGTCGGTGCTGGCCCACCGGGCGGTGGCCAGCGCGGCGGAGGTCGTCGGGATGGCGATCTTCATGCTGGTCGTCTGGTTCCGTCCCGGCGAGTTGCCCTGGCACGCGATGTCGCTCTGCATCATGCTGATCGTCATCTACGTCTTTATCCCGAATCGGCTCATCACCGCAATTGGCATCGCCCTTGGCGCGACGGCGGCCTTCATCGCGCTGGCCGTGATGAGGGGGGAGTCGAGATTCTCCGACGAGGTCACGATGGCGATGCTTCTGCTGCTGACCAACAGCTTCGGCATCATCGCGGCGCGCCGCTATCACCGGCTGTGGCGCGACGAGTATCGGGCGCTCAGTACATTGAAGGCGCTATCCATCCGCGACCATCTCACAGCCTGCTTCAACCGTCGCCATCTGCACACGACGCTGCTGCCGCAGGTGCTGGAGCGGGCTCGCGCCGAGCGTCGCTGGCTGACGCTGATGGTTTGCGATATCGACCATTTCAAGCGCGTCAACGACAACCACGGCCATCAGGGTGGCGATGCCGTGCTGATGCACGTCGCCATGCTGCTGCAGGACCGCATCCGCGAGCCACGGGACAGCGTCGTTCGCTACGGCGGGGAAGAGTTTCTACTCGTCATGCCGCAGATGGACTTCGAGTCGGCCGCCAGCCTGGCCGAGGATATGCGCGCCGCGGTGGCGGACAGCGAGGTGCCCGGCCCCGATGGCAAGCGCATGCGCGCCACGGTCAGCATCGGGGTGCTCTCCGTCGATTTCTCGGCCAGCGATACCGAGGTCACCGAAAGCGCGTTGATTGCCGCTGCCGATATGCTGCTCTATGAAGCCAAACGGGCCGGACGGAACAGCATCCGGACCCGGCTTTGGGCGGATATGGTGTCCACCCACGCTGTCTTGAGTATGCGAACGGCCTGATTGAGCGCCGAACGCATGGGCCGGCATCCATCCGCTTCAATCGGCTTCAGTCCGCTTCACCCTCCAGATAGACGCGCGCCAGGCCCTTCTTGATGGCGTCGACGATCTGCTCGCGGCGTAGCGCGATATGCGAGGTCAGGTGGGCCTCCGCGCGATGCCAGTCGTGCGCCTTCAACGCGTCGACAATATCGGCGTGCTCGCTCTGGGTGGAATCGCGCCCCACGTTCTCCATGTCGATCCAGCGGATGAAGCGAATGCGCTCATTCAGGCTGGCCAGCATCCGGCGCAACTCCGCATTGCCGGACAACTCCGCGATACGCAAATGAAAGCCCTCGTCCAGTTCAACGAGTTGCTGTGCTGGCGTATCGGGCGAGACCGAACGGCTGTGTTCCAGGTATCGGGCCAATTCCTCGACCCCCTCCGCTGACGCACGCTCGAACGCAAGCCGCAGGCATTCGCGTTCGACGGCGACGCGCGCCTCATACAGGTCCTGCATCTCGCGGATGTCGAGCGGCCGGCGGACGTAGCCACGGCTCGACTCCTCCAGGAAGCCATGCGTGGCCAGCCGCGCCAGTGCCTCGCGCACCGGCGTGCGGCTCACGCCAAGTTGCTCCGCCAGTTCGATTTCGTTGAGACGCTCGCCCGGTTTCAGCGCGTAGGAGATGGCCATGTCGCGCAGCGTCTGGAACACGTCGGAACCGCGCTTGCGCCGAGTCGTGGAAATAGGCGAATTCATGCTTGTTTCTGCCCGATGGGATTCTTGAATCGCACGGATCATACCGCGCGCGCTACCAGATGCCCTTGTCAGCACCCGGCATCGGCAATTGCTGTCCGGATTCTTGCATACGTTTCAGTATACTTAAAAGTATTCTTTCGAGTATGCTCCATCGGACGCCGGCGCTCCCTTCACCCGGCCGATCAATGGAGATCAAGCGGATGACCAAGATGAACGGCGCCGAAGCGATGGTGCGTATGCTCCAGCTCAACGGTGTGAAGCACATTTTTGGCTTGTGTGGCGATACCAGCCTGCCTTTTTACGATGCTCTGGCCCGCCTGGACCACGGCATGGATCACGTGCTGGCGCGCGACGAGCGCAGCGCCGCCTACATGGCGGATGCCTACGCCCGCGTCACGGGCAAGGTCGGCGTGTGCGAGGGTCCGAGTGGCGGTGGTGCCACATATCTGTTGCCGGGCCTGGTGGAGGCCAACGAATCGTCGGTGCCGGTGCTGGGCATTACGTCCGATGTATCCGTCAACTCGCGCGGCAAATACCCCCTGACCGAGCTGGACCAGGAAGCTCTGTATCGGCCACTGACCAAGTGGAACACCACGATCGACCGTGCCGATCAGATTCCGGACGCCGTGCGCGCCGCCTTCCGCGCCATGACGACCGGCAAGCCGGGCTCGGCGCATCTGTGCCTCCCCTACGACGTTCAGAAGCATGATGTGGACCCGGCCGGGATCTGGGCCCAGGCCGGTCACGATCGTTTCCCGGCGCTGCGCTACGCGCCGGACCCCGACGAGGTGGATCGCGCCGCGCGCCGTCTGACCGAAGCGCGCGCGCCGCTGATCATCTGCGGCGGTGGCGTGGTGATTTCGGGCGCCTGCGGTGAGTTGGACACGCTCGCGACTTCGCTCAACGCGCCGGTGTGCACTACGGTCAGCGGCCAGGGCAGTCTGGCCGATACGCACCCGCTCAACGCCGGCGTGGTAGGCGCCAATGGCGGCATCCTGGCCACCCGCGATCTGGTGGCCAATGCCGATGTCGTGCTGTTCATCGGTTGCCGCGCCGGCTCCACCACTACCGAGCACTGGCGCTTCCCCGGCCGCAACGTGCCGATCCTGCATATCGACATCGATCCAATGGTGATCGCGGCCAACTACAACACCGACGTCGGCATGGTGGGCGATGCCTTGCTGGCCCTGCGCATGTTGAACGCCGCGGTGCGTGACCGACTGCCGACGCGCCGCGCCGACACCGCCGACGGGCGCGCGCTGGTGGAAGTCG